>JANYFQ010000260.1 GCA_025362615.1 Hymenobacter sp.
ACGGCTTTTAAGCAGCAGTTTCCGGCGCGGCGGCTGGTGGCTTGCCTGGAGCTGCACACCTTCAGCAGCCTCAACCCGGCGTTTTTGCCGCAGTACGCGCACTGCTTCGATGCGCCCGACGTAGCGGTTGTTTATTTCAACCCACAGGTGTTGGCCCACAAACACTTGCCGCCGCTGGCTGCCGAAGCCGTGGCCGCAGCTTTTGCCCGCCCCGACCTGCGCGTGTTTACTGACAGTGCGGCCCTGGCGGACTTTTTACGCAGTCAGGAGTGGGCCGACGCGAACCTGCTGCTCATGTCGTCAGGCACATTCGATGGGCTGGACCTCCCGGCGCTGGCGGCAGAAGTAGTGGGCTGACAAGCCCGCCTTGCGGTGAGCTGTACCACAATCCAATGGAAAAGCCCGCTACTCAGCGGGCTTTTCTATTGATTTACCAACCCGTTTCGGTCGTTGTCGGTCGGTGGTGAGCAGCACGGCCAGCGCCGTGAGGCTCAGGCGCAACAGCCATTTTTGGGCGGTGCTCATTGGTTGGTGAACAGCGAATTGCCAGACACCACGCTGAGGTCGCAGGTGCCGCCGTCGGAATTTTCGGAACACGTTGTACCGTCGATGCGGCCGCTGCGGTCGAAGTTGAAGAAGCAGGCCGGGCACCCTACGCCCGAAATGACGTAGCGGGCGGCCGAGGCACTGAGGTAGTACGTGCCGCCGTCGGGGCTGAGGTCGAGCGGCACGGCCATCGCCCGGAAGTTGCCATCTTTCAGGCCCAGGCCCACCAAAAAGCACACAGTTGCCTCGCCGGGTTCGCCTGGGGCCTTGCGGACCATGATTTTATCTATCACGGTGCCATCGCCAAACTGCCGGATGAAGGCTGCCGCCAGCGTTGCCTGGGGCGTTTTGAAGTTTACTTTATCACCTTCCATTTGCGCGATGGGCCGGCTCATGGAGTTGGCCTCGCCGCCCGTGGACGACGATTTGCTGGGCACGGCGGTTTCGCCGACCCCGTTGCGGGTCGATTCGCAGCTCGTGAGCAGCAGCACCGAGGCCAGCGCGGCCAACAGCCCCAAACCCAGCAAACGCGGCAAGAAATTCATGGCTTTTGAAATGAAGACGGAGTACAACGACGGCAACGAACGCTAACGGGGCCGGTAATATTTCCTGGCCTCGGGCAGTTCGCGCTCGATGCCGGCAATGCGGGTGCCGTTGGAGGGGTGGGTCGATAAAAACTCGGGCGGCGAGGCCCCGCCTTTGGCATCCATGCGCTGCCAGAAGCCGATGGCGGTTTCGGGATTGTAGCCCGCCATTGCCATGAAAATCAAGCCCAAATGGTCGGCTTCCGACTCTTGGTTGCGCCCAAACTTAAGTACGCCCAGCGACGAACCCACCCCAAAGGCTTGCAACGCCATTTGTTGGGTGGCCGGGGCGTTGCTCGACAGCGCCACCGACAGCGCCGCGCCGCCCAGCTGCTGCACCAGCCCCTGGCTCATGCGCTCGGAGCCGTGTTTGGCTACGGCGTGGGCCACTTCGTGGCCCATGACCACGGCCAGGCCGTTTTCGTCCTGCGTGATGGGCAAAATGCCGGTGTAAACGGCTACTTTGCCACCCGGCATACACCAGGCATTCTGCTGTTTATCGTCTTGAATGACGTTGAACTCCCATTGGTAGCCAGCGAGTTGGTCGGAGGCGTTTTGCTGGCGGAAATACGTTTCGACGGCTTGCTGAATGCGCTGGCCCACGCGCTTCACCATCGCATTTTCCTGGGCATTGGTCGAGAGCTTGCTTTGCGCCAGCACTTGCTTGTATTGCGTGGCCGCCAGCGAATTCATTTCGCCATCGCCCACCAAACTGAGTTGGCGGCGGCCGGTGATGGGTACGGTGGTACAGGCAGCGAGCAGCACCAGGCTGCTCATGGTCAAAAACTTGCGAAGCATGAGAAAGAGGTTGGTTATTAACGCAAAGGAGCGCACGGCGCGGAGTACGAAAAGGTGGCTTCGGCCAAAGCTAAGCGGTGCTGCGCTGAAAACACGGCTGCCCCAACGGCAACCATCGGGCCAGCCCAGCGGGCCGGAGGAGCCGCGCCGCTATACGGCAGCGGCCCGTAAAAGTATCGTTTCGCGGCATTTGAACGCTCCGAAGCGGTTGCCGCCGTAATTTTGGCGGCCCAACTCACTGCCTTCCGCCTTCATGAAAATCATCTGCATCGGCCGTAACTACGCCGACCACATCGCCGAATTGCATAACGCCACGCCGGCCGCGCCCGTCATTTTCATGAAACCCGAAACGGCGCTGCTGCAACGCAACCAGCCATTTTTTATTCCGGCTTTCTCGCAGGATATTCACCACGAAATCGAGCTGGTTTTGCGGGTCAGCAAAAACGGTCGGCACATCGACGAGCAATTCGCGCACACGTATTTCGATGCCATTGGGCTGGGCATTGATTTCACGGCCCGCGACTTGCAATCGGAATTAAAAAAACAGGGTTTGCCCTGGGAATTAGCGAAGGCTTTCGACGGCTCGGCCCCGGTGTCGGAGCAGTTTATTCCGGCCACCGAATTTGCTGATTTAGCGAATATAAATTTCCGCCTTGAAGCCAACGGCAGCCGGCGGCAAAGCAGCAATTCGAGCCTGATGCTGCACCCGTTCGCCAAAATAATTGCGTTCGTTTCCCAATACATCACCCTCAAGCAAGGCGACTTGATATTTACCGGTACGCCGGCCGGCGTGGCTGCCGTGCAAGCTGGCGATGAGTTGGTTGGCTTTATCGAAGACCAGGAAATGCTGCGCCTGCGGGTACGGTAGCGGGGGTTTGGTCGGTGGTGTTGAATTGAAAATATATCCTGTCCTTTTACCGGCTATTAAATGCAATCTTTTTTTTGGAAAAATAAATGGACGCTCGCGTTGAGCGTGTTTTTTTTGTTATCGATTTCGTTGCTGCGGCCCGTGTTTGCCGACGGACAGGAAGCCGATACTTCGGAGGAAAAAAAGTCCGCCACATCGCCGCTGCTGGCGGCCCGGCCCGTGGTGCCAAACGGTTATTTCTTGTTCCCGATTGCGCCCGGCAAACCCAATTTTTTGTCGGGCAGCATGGGTGAATTACGGCCCAATCATTTCCACGGCGGGCTGGACATTAAAACCGGGGGCGGCGTCAATCAGCCCGTGTACGCCAGCGCCGACGGCTACATTTCGCGGCTCAAGCAGTCGTCGTTCGGCTACGGCAACGTGCTTTACATCACCCACCCCAACGGCCTGACGACGGTGTACGGCCACCTCAACGATTTCCGGGGGCCGGTGGCGGCCGAGCTGCGGCGGCAACAGTACGAAAAGCAGAGCTACGAGCTGGAAGCGTTTTTCACCAAAAACCAGTTTCCGGTGCAGCGCGGCGAGGTAGTGGCGCTCTCGGGCAACACCGGCGGCTCGGCCGGCCCGCACCTGCACTGGGAAGTGCGCGATGCCCAGGACCGGCAGTACAACCCGCTGCAATGGGGCGGCTTTGCCGAAATTCAGGACCACGTAGCGCCCACCGTGCAGGCGCTGGCCGTGGAGCCGCTGGGCATTGAAGCACGGGTGAAAAACGTGTTTGCCAAGCAGTTGCTGGTGCCCGCGTTGCAACCCGGCCCCGGCGTGGCCCTGAACTGGCCCGACACCATCAACTGCTTCGGCACCGTGGGGCTGCTGCTGCAAGGCTTCGATAGGTTCGACGGCGTGTGGAACAAAAACGGCATTCAGCGGGTGACGATGCGCGTGAACGGGCAGCCGTTTTACCAGCACGTCATCGATGCCGTGGCGTTTCCGGCCGGCTCGCGGCAGGTCAGCAATTTTCTCGATTATCAGTACCTGCACACCCTGGGCCGCCCGTTGCAAAAGCTGTGGGTGGACGAAGGCAACGACCTGAGCATCTACACGCCCGGCGGCACCGGGCGCGGCCGTTTGACGGTAGAACCCGGCAAAACCTACGCCGTCGAGCTGACCCTGGCCGACTCTTACAACAACCAAACCACCGCCCGCCTCGTGCTGCGCGGCGAGCGGCCGGCCTACTTCAAAACCCGCGCAAAAGCCGCCGGGCGGCCGGCCCTGCGCTACGAAATCACCCGCAACCTGCTCAAAGCCACCGCCACCGACCCCGATACGGCCGCCGTGGGGGCCAACCTGCTGCTTTGGCGCGACGGCAAGCGCCTGGAACTGCGCCCGAGCTACACCGAAAAGTCCGAAAACGTCTATCTCTACGACCTGCGGGCCGGCCTGCCCGATTCGTTGCGCTTCGGGGCCATCACCAAAAAGTTCGACCGGCAGGTGCTCATCGCCGCCGGGCAGGAGCGGGCCTACGCCACCCGCAACCTGCGCCTGGGCTTCGGCCCCCAAACGCTGTTCGACAACCTGTACCTGGCCAGCAGCTACCGCCCCGAGGCCGGCGGCGCGGGCTTCTGGACGGTGGGCAACGCCCTCACGCCGCTCTACAAGTCGTTGCAAATCATGCTGCAACCGCCCGCCCCGCCCGCCGACCCGCGCCGCACCGCCATTTACACGGCCACGCTGCGCGGCGGCAAGGCGTACCTGGGCGGCACCTGGGCCGCCGACGGGCGCAGCATCACGGCCACCGTCAAGCAGTTCGGCTCCTACCGCATCCTCACCGATACCGTGGCCCCCACCGGGCAGCTCGTGGGCCGGCCGGGCGGGCAGCTACTATTCCGGGTCGGCGATGCGATGTCGGGCCTGGCCCGCTACCGACTACTGGTGGGCGGGCGCTTCCGGCTGCTGCGCTTCGAGCACAAAAAAGCCACCCTTTTCACCGTGCCCGGCGACACCCTGGGGCCGCGCCTGCGCGGCCCCGCCGAGCTGCGGTTGGTCGATGAGGCCGGAAATGAGCGGGTTATCCCGCTGGTGTTGTAAGGGGAGGGATGGCTTTGCGCGGAGGAATACGGGCCGCACAAAATCAGTGACCAGAAACGGAACCGGCCGGCCAGTCAGGCACCGGTTCCCAACCGCGCGCGCCTGCAAAACGTCAAATTTGAAAAGCCGACCTCGGATGTCCGAAGTCGTTGTGTTCAAACTGAAACCGGTCTTCAGCCATCTACGGTGCCCTGAATGAACCCGGAAAGGGCACCGTGGATGCCCACGGTGCCCTGAACGAACCCGGAAAAGGCACCGTGGGCGTCCACGGTGCCTTAAATGAACCCGGAAAGGGTACCGTAGATGCCCACGGGCCGGTTTTCGGTTTGGGCACAGCGGCTGTGGCGGGCCGAAATCCCGAGGGTGCAAAACGCCGGCGGGCGAAGCGTTTGGCAGGGCCGGCGGGCTGCGGGTGGGGGCAGCCCCCAGGCCCCTTACCGCCACACGTTGTCGGCGGCGTGGGTATCGGGCACCCAGGTGCTGCCGAGGGTTATTTGGCGGGCGGTTTTTTTGACTTCGAGGTTCAATTCCACGGTGCGGGCACCGCTTTCCCACACTTCGATGGTGCGGTGCAGCCGGGTGGTGGTGCCGTCGGTGAAGGTCACGGTCAGGTCGATGGGGACGGGCTTGCCGCCTTTGTTGGCGATGGTGACGACGTAACCGGCCGCGCCGCGCCCGGCCACGCTTTGGATGGCCAGGTCGGGGTGGCCGCCGTCGTAGAACCAGCGTTGCCAGAACCAGTTGAGGGTGCGGCCCGCGCCGGTGTTCAGCGAGTTGAAAAAGTCGAGCGGCAGCGGGTGCTTGCCCTGCCAGTTGCCGATGTAGGTGTGCAGGGCTTTGGTAAACAGCTCATCGCCCAGCAAATCCTTGACGTACAAATACCCCAGGGCGGGCTTGGGGTAGGAGTTGAGGAAGAGCGGGTTGCCGGTGAGCTGGGTGCTGGGCGTGACGATGGGCAGGTCGTCGGCGGTGCCGGCGGCGCGGGCGTAGGGCGCAATGCCGTAGTCGTCGGGCGGCAGGGCGGGGTCAATCAGGCCCGAAATCAGCCACTCGCCGACGGTGGCCCAGCCCTCGTCCATCCAGCCGTAGCGGGTTTCGTTGATGCCCATATAAAACGGGAACATCGTGTGAAAAATCTCGTGGTCGGTGAGGGTGATGGCATCGGCGCGGGAGGCCACGGGGTTGTCGTTCACCATCATCGGGTACTCCATCTGGTCGAGGCCGTCGAACACGGTTTCGTGGGCGTAGGGGAAGGGCCACTTCGGGAAAGTGTAGCTCATGGCCTGCACCGTTTTACGGGCAAAGTCAATCACCTCGGCGTAGTCGCGGTCGCGGGGATTATACACCGCGTCCACGCGGGTGCGGCGGCCGGTGGCGGGGTCCACCACCAGGCTGCTGGCCTGCCAGGCGTAGTGGTCGGCGGTGGCGAATACAAAATCGGTGACGTTACGGGCCTCGAAATGCCAGGTATTCTGGGCGTTGGGGGCGGTGATATCGCGGCGCTGGGCATCGGCGGGCGCGATGATGTTGGTTACGGCATCGCTGGTTTCGGCGGTGGCCAGGCGCTGGGCCACGGCGGGGGCCAGCACCTGGGCGGCGTTGGTGAGGTCGCCGGTGGCCCACACCACAAAGTGCCGGGGCACGGTGATGTCGGCCGAGAAATTGCCGAAGTCGTTGTAAAATTCCTGCTCGCCGTTGTAGGGGTTTTTGTTCCAGCCCTCAAAGTCGTCGTACACGGCGATGCGCGGAAAGAAATAGGCCACGAACGCCGCGCCGGCGGCCACTTCGCCGGTGCGCTGGTGCGAAGTTTTGTTGAGCGTGTAGTGGTAGCGAGTTATCACCCGCACGGTTTGGCCGGGGCCGAGCGGGCGGTAAAGCGGCACGGGCATATTGGTGCCGGTGACAGCCAGCCGGCTGTTGCCTACGGCTTTGCCGTCGAGGGTCATCTGCTCGATGGTTACGCCTTCGCCCACATCTTCGGGTTGGATGGCGCGGCTGCGGGGCGCTCCTTTTTGGTAGAAATTGGGGTAGAGCTTGAACCAAAGCTGGCGCAGCGAATCGGGGCTGTTGTTGCGGTAGCTGATGGTGGCCGTGCCCGCGACGAGGCGCGTGGCGGGGTCGAAAGCCACTTGCAGGGCGTAGTCGGCGGTGTTTTGCCAGTAGGCGGGGCCGGGGCGGCCGTCGGCCTGCCGGGTGCCTTTGGTGTAGAGGGCCTGCACGTCGCGGGGCACGGGCAGGGCGGTTTGGGCCAGGGCCGGCGCGGCAGCAACGAGTAGCAGGCCCGCGAGCAGGGCAGAAAGAAAAGTCAGACGCACAAAAAAAGCAAAAAAGTAGTAGCGGCCCGCTACGCCCGCAGCGCAGCCAGGTCGTCGGCCGAAAGGCCGGTAATTTGTTGCACGGTGGCCGTATCCAGGCCGTTGGCGAGCATTTGGCGGGCGAGTTTGCGGGTTTGTTCGGCCACGCCCTGGGCCAGTCCTTCGGCCAGTCCTTCGGCCAGTCCTTCGATTTTCCCCTCCGCTTTTCCGTCCGTCAGGGCCGCCGACAACAGGGCTTGCTCGGAGCGGATGGCATCCCAGTGCTTGTCGTAGCCATCGAGCTGGGCGCGGCTGAAAGCGCCTTCGCGCAGGTAGTCCACGGCTTCTTCGAGGACCGGCTCGGCCAATAACTCGGGTGCAATTTGTTCGGTCTGGTCCTGGATTTCGGTTAAATAACGCAGCCAGAGCACCTGCATCCGCTGGCCCAGCAGCGAAGCCGCCCGAAACTTGGGCAGTTCCACAAAAATCAATTCCAGCCCTTCGAGGTGGCGTTCTGGCTCGGTGGTGTGAATGAGGCGGTAGTGGTGGTAAAAATTGGGCGAGCCCGGCTCGAAAATGGCGTTCACCAGGCTCAGGGCGTACACCGGCTGGAGGGCGCGGTACGCCCCGCCCTTGCCGATTTGCCGCACAAACGTCTTGCTGGCGTTGAATACCATGCGGCTCCGAAACGCCTCGGTCCACAGCATTTGCATCTCCACGATGAACTGCCGGCCGAAATTATCCTCGCAACGCACGTCCACAATGCTGTGCTTAAACAGCGGCACCTCGGTCACCAGCTCGGCCGGCAAATACTCCAGCGACTCAATAACGCGGCCTTCTTCCAACGGCAGCAGGGCGTTGAGAAAGCTCTTGAGCAAGTGCGGGTGCTCGCCAAATACCTTCTTAAACGTCAGGTCGTTTTTGGGGTCGAGGTAGCGCATTGTCTAATTGCTGAATTGTTGAATTGTTTGACGGGGAGACGGTAGGCTTGAAGGGGGCGTGGCGGGGACTTTAACCGCTTTCTCGGCCGTTGCACGGCCAACAATTTAGCAATTCAACAATCAAACAATTCAACACTCACTTCAAGCGCACCAGCGTGGCCCCGAAGCCAAACTTGCCTTTCTGCGCGTCCTCGAAAAACTTAATGTCCTTGTTGCGGCTGAGTTGGCGGTGAATTTCTTTCCGCAGCACCCCGGCCCCAATGCCGTGGATGAAGACAATCTCGTGCATATTCGTGGCCAGGGCGCGGCTCAAGGTGTCCTCAAACGCATCGAGTTGCAGGCGCAGCATGGCCGTGTTGCTGAGGTCGGCGGTGCCGTCGGGGCGCAGGACTTCGAGGTGCAAATCCACCTCGTGGGGCGGGGCCACCACGGGCACCGCCGGGGCCGGTGGCGGGCCGGCGGGCCGGGGCGCGTCGCCGGTGAGCTGGGCGCGGAGCGCCTCGGCGTTGAGCACGGTGGGGGCCGGAGCAGTTGATGCGGGGGCAGTGGACGAGGCGGGCGCGGCGGCGGCGGCAGCGGGCTCGCCGCCGGCTACCGCCGCTACTGCCACCGGCCGGATAACGGCCGGCGCATCGGCCGCCAACAGCTTCTCCGGCGTGAGGGCGGCGGCCTGCTGCTCGTCCAGAGCAAACAGGTACGCCTCTTTTTCGACCACCGGCGCGGGGCGGCGGCTGCCGTAAAACGTAGCGGCCTTAAATGTTTGCCGCTTGGTCAGTAGCTCGTAGCCCGTGTCGCCGTTGGGGCGGGTGGGCAGAAGTTGGAAGACAAGGGCCGGCCACTCCTCAAAATCCTTGAGGTGCAGGAAGCTCAGGGGCTTGCTGGCCGTGCGGGGGCCGAGCTGCCCGGCCGCCAGGGTGCGGTAGGGGCGGGCCGCCGTGCTGTCGGCCAGCGTGAAAAGCACCTCCGCCCCGGTGTTGTTGATGAGCACCGCCCCCAGCAGCTCGGGCGATTGCGGCACCAGCGCCAGAAACAACCCCCGCGCCGCTGCGGCCCCGGCTGCTGCGGCACCCACGGCGGTGGGCCGCGCCGCGCCCGGCCCGCTCGAGGCGGCGGCGTGCAGGGCATCGGCCAGGCTGGGCCGGGCCGGGGCTTTGGCGGCAAGTAGCCCGCCGGCCGGGGCCGTTTTGGGGGCCAGTTTGGGGGCCGGCTGCCGGGGCTGCCCGCCTTTTTTGCTGGCGTTGGCGGCCTTGCCGGGCTGCTGGCCGGGGCCGAGGGTGGGGGCCGAGCGGTCGAAGTTTTTGTCTTCTTCGGCCGCCACCACCACCACCTCGCGCCGCAGCACCGGGATGGTGAAATCGTTGTCGATGGCGACCTCCACCAGCTCGCTGTCGAGCAGGCGGGTGATGATGCCTTCTTCGGTGCCCGTGAGCAGGCGCACTCTATCTCCTACATTCATAAATCGTAAATTAACTTCGCTGGATTCCGTTGGATGCCGATTTTGTTGCCCGCGCCGATTCGTGCAAAGGTAGGCGGGGCGGCCCGCCAGACTTTTGGCCGGCCGCCGTTGCGCGGCCCGCCACGCCGGGGTGTGACAACTTTAGTCAGTATGC
>JANYFQ010000354.1 GCA_025362615.1 Hymenobacter sp.
CGCTGACCATGACCACGGCGACGTCCTCCAAATCGGCACCCAGACAATTCCCGTGACATCGACGAAGGACTGGGCAGCCTTCAGCACCACGTTTGCCGTAGACGCCGGCAAGACCGCCACCCGCCACGGCCGCCGGCACCCGCGCCGCCACGGCCACGCTGCTCGACCTCACGGGCCGGGAGGTGCGCCGCTGGGCCGCCGAGGCCAGCGGCACTACGCTCGACGTGGCCGCCGTGCCCCGCGGGGTGTACGTGCTGCGCCTGGGCACGGGGGCTACGAGGCGAGTGGTGTTGCAGTAGAGGTTTTTGGTGTTGAAGCTCTGCGGAAATGACGAAGCTGGCGCGCGTTTTTAACGCGCTGCCGCTTGGCTTCGCGCCTCAGACGCGCGCGTTGAACGATTGATTCAGGGCAGCTTTACGCGAGCCTGACCGCGCGTCGGAGACGCGAAGCCAAGCGGCAGCGCGTTAAAAACGCGCGCCAGCTTCATCGGCGCCGACTTGCTAAACAGCTTCATAGCATTGGCAGCTGAAAGGCAAGCAATGGACTTCCTATTTTGACTTTATTCGCCCAAGAGCTATCTGTTTAAATTTCCGCAAAACGCGAAACCCTGTTCACAACCTCACTTGCCCGGCGCGGCCGGCGCGTTGGCGTCGGGCATCACCTGATTGGCGCCGGCGTCGGGGGCGGCGCCGGTGTTGAGCAGGTCGATGAGGTTGAGGGGCTCGAACTGGGCCGAGTCGCCGGGCTGCACGGCGCGGGCGGTGTCGGGGCGCGGAATGAAGCTCATGAAATTGCGGGCCGGGCCGCGCAGGTCGAGGCCGTAGGCCAGGTTGCCACGCTGGTCGCCCGAAATAAGGCCGCGCTGGGCCATGAGGTCGGCGATGAGGCGGAAAAAGTAGCGGGTGCTGCCGCGCAGCTCGCCGTACTGGTTAAACTGACCCCGCGCGTACTTGGGCTTCGGGATGATGCTGGCCAGGTAGAGGCTTTCGGCCAGCGAGAGGTCGGCGGCATCTTTACCGAAGTAGAAGGTGCTGGCATCCTTCACGCCGTACACGCCGCGCTTGCCGCTGGGCCAACGGTAGCGGCTTGGCCCCCACTCAATCACGTTCAAATAAACTTCAAACATCCGCTCCTTGCTCACGAGGCGGGTGTTTTCGATGAGCCACACCATGAGGGCTTCTTCGGCCTTGCGGCCCACGGTTTTCTGGCGGCTCAGAAACACGTTTTTCACGAGCTGCATGCTGATGGTGCTGCCGCCCCGCGCAAAGCGCCGCTCCTTGATGTTCTGGATGGCCGACATCACAAAAGCCTTCTCCATGAAGCCTTTGTGGGTGAAAAAGCGCGGGTCTTCGGCCGTCTGGATGGCTCCTTTCAGGTGGTCGGAGATGGCGGCGTAGGGCACGAAATCGGGGTTTTCGGGGCCGACGAGGAACGTGCGCACCGAGTCGCCGCGGTCGTTGTAGGCAGTGTAGGCGAAGGAGCGGCCGAGTTGGCCCAGGTCGTCGGCCCCGAAGCGGGTGAGGCGGAAGTTGTTGCCGCGCAGGCGCGAGTCGAAGTGCAGGCTGTCCACGTTGGCCAGGTCCACGTCGCCGTGCATCGAGTAGGTGAGGGTGCCCGTGCCCTGGGTGCCCTGGGTGCCGTCGAAAATGCCGGTGGGCAGGCTGCTAAAGAAGTCGGTAGCCGGCGTTTCGGCCGAGTTCACGCGGATGCTCACGGCCACGCTGGGCTTGAGGCGCAAGCTGGCTTCGGGGTACAGCACCAGCTTGTTGAGCGTGAGCTGACTGCCTTTGTCGAGGCTGGCCGTGCCCCGGCCCAGCGTGGTGATGAAGTCGAGCCGGCCGCGTTTAACCTCCACCTCGTTGGAAGCAAGCTTGGCGTGAAACAGGCTGAAGTTGCGGGCCGCCAGCGCCCCGCGCAGCACGAGGTGCCCGCCGGTGTCGTCGTCCTCGAAGTCCTTGCCCGCCAGCACCACCCGAATGGTATCGAAGCTCACCAACGCCCCGAACCGGGCGGGCAGGTAGGGCACCTGCACCGAGCTGCCGACGCCAAAAACGCGCAAATCGGCGGCGTAGTCGCCGGGCTCGACGTGGCCCGCCAGGCCCAACTCGTTCACCACGTCATCGAGGCGGGCCGAGAGGCGGCCGCTCACGTCGCCGTCGCGGATGGTGAGGGCGGGCAGGCGGAATTCGGCGCGGTGGCGCAGGCTCTCGTAGCTGACGTAAAACTGCCGAAAGCTGGCCTCGCCCGGCACGTTGTCGAAGCCGGCTTCGAGCAATTGATTGAGCAGCAGGCCGTAGTTGCGGCCCTGCCGGGTGTCGCGCGGCGCTTCGGGGGCCGGTTTTTTACTGTTCTTCAGCAGAAAGCCGAAGTTGTCGGAGGTGGCCGTTTTGCGGGCGGTGAGGCGGGCGTTGTCAATTTGCAAATCGGAAAACACCGGCCGCCCGGCAAACAGCGAGCGCACGCTGAGGCTGGCCACGAGGCGGCGGGCGGTGAGGAGCGTGTCGGCGGGCGAGGCGGCGGGCACGAGGCTCATGCCGCCAATTTCGACGGTGTTGAGGGCCGCAAACCGGGCCTTGCCCAGCACCAGCCGCACCGGGTACTTGCGCTCGACGCGGGTTTTGACTTCGCCCAGGGCGTAGGTCAGCAGCTGCTGGCGTTTCCAGAGAAACACGGCCAGGGCCAGCAAAAACAGCGTTACCAGGACGGCAAACGACCAGAGGAGCTTGCGCTTTACGGAGGGGGTTATAGCTATCAACGGCAAGTGCGGCGGCGACGGACGAGTGCCAAAGGTAGGAATTGTACTCCCAAGCGCGGCAACCGCCCCCTACTTTTGCCCCATGCCCACGCCCTTACTCGCCCTCTCGCCGCTCGACGGCCGCTACCACCGCGCCACCGCCCCGCTGGGGGCTTACTTCTCCGAATTTGCCCTCATGCGCTACCGGGTGCGGGTCGAGGTCGGGTATTTTCTGGCCCTCGTGGCGCTGCCGCTGCCGCAACTGGCCGCCGTGCCGCCCACGGCCACCGCCGCGTTGCAAGCCCTTCATGAAACCTTCGATGCCGCCGCCGCCGAGCGCATCAAGGCCCACGAAGCCGTTACGAACCACGACGTGAAAGCCGTGGAATATTACCTGCGCGATGAGTTTGAGCGCCTCGGGTTGGGCCAATTCGTTGAGTTTATTCACTTCGGATTGACCTCGCAGGACGTGAACAACACGGCCATCCCGCTGAGTCTGAAAGAAGCCGCCGCCGCCGTACTCGACCCCGCCCTGCTGGCCGTGCGCGACGCGCTGGCCGCCCTGGCCGCCACCTGGGCCGCCGTGCCGATGCTGGCCCGCACCCACGGCCAACCGGCCTCGCCCACCCGGCTGGGCAAAGAGATTTCGGTGTTCGTGGCCCGGCTCGACGGCCAGCTCGCGCTGCTGCACCAAGTGCCATTCACGGCCAAGTTTGGCGGGGCCACCGGCAACTTCAACGCCCACCACGCCGCCTACCCCGGCACCGACTGGCACAGCTTCGCCGACGCCTTCGTGACCCAAACCCTCGGCCTCACGCGCAGCTTCCCGACCACCCAAATCGAGCCTTACGACCACCTGGCGGCGTACTGCGACGGCTGGAAACGCCTCAACACCATCCTGCTAGACCTTTGCCGCGACGTGTGGCAGTACGTGGCCCTGGGCTATTTCCGCCAGACCGTGCAGCCGGGCGAGGTCGGCTCCTCGGCCATGCCCCACAAAGTCAACCCCATTGATTTTGAGAACGCCGAAGGCAACCTGGGCCTCGCCAACGCCCTGCTCGAACATTTCGCCGCCAAACTTCCCATCTCGCGCCTCCAGCGCGACCTCACCGACTCCACCGTGCTCCGCAACCTGGGCGTGCCGCTGGGCCATACGCTCATTGCCCTCGGCAGCCTGCAACGCGGCCTGACCAAGCTGGCCCTCGACGAAGCCGCCCTCGCCCGCGACCTCAACGCCAACTGGGCCGTGCTCGCCGAAGCCATTCAAACCATCCTTCGCCGCGAAAGCTACCCCGACCCCTACAACGCCCTAAAAGCCCTCACCCGCACCGGGACGGGCATTTCGGCCGCCACCATCGCCGCTTTTGTGGAAGAATTGGGCGTACCCGAAACCGTAAAAAACGAGTTGCGGGCCCTCACGCCCAGCGGCTACGTGGGGCGTTAGAGCGGTTTTTAGAGCAACTCGCGTACACGAACCTGGAAACCGCTCCAGGTTGGAGTGCGTGGGCCTTGTACCGCAAAGCTCCTGCTTCGCGGTACAAGGCGCGGCCCAACCCGCACAAGCAAAAAGCCCAGCGGTGGGGCCAGGCTTCTTCTCAAACGATTCGTGCAACGCACCCCGGATGCTTATCGGCGGTGCTTTTTACTGCTTGCTGTCTTCGTCGTTTTGCGGACCACTGCCTTGTGCAAGGTGCCTTTGTGGACTACTTTTTTGTTGCTGACTTTTGCTTTGCCAGTCTTGCTGTGCGTCGTTTTTTTGATTTTGACAGCTTTGGCCGCGTGTGCCTTAGTTTTGGTTTTGACTTTGGAAAGCTTCGCCTTGCTGCCTTTGTGCGCAGCTCGGCGGGCGGAGGCCCGTAGCTCGGCGCGGCGCTCGGCGGCGCGTTCTTCGGCGCGGGCGGTGGCGCGGCGGCGGGCCAGCCACTGGGCGCGGCGGGCGGCGTAGCTGCGGCTGGCGCGGGCTTCGCGGGCGGGGGCGGCGGCCTCTTCGGCGGCACGGGCGGTTTCGTCGGTGGCTTCGGAGTAATGGGCGGTGGTCGTGCCGTCCGATTCCGGGGCGGCCGTTACTTCCTCCCCAATGGTTTTGATTTCCTTAACCGGCGCTTCGGCCACCACTTTTTTGCGGCGCACGGGCATCAGAAAGTCCCGCTCGGCGCGTTCGCGCAGGCTCAGGTTTTCTTCGCCAGGCAGCTTGGTAACGGCCTGAGCGTGGGCGCTTCCCAAACTAAGGAGCAAGGCAGTAAGGGCCAGTAGTTGCTTCATAGCATTACATTTCAGTGAATCAAACGGAGGGCAAAACTACGGCGTACCCGGCGCGGATGCAAGAATGGCATTTTTGCAAGACGATGAAACACTGTTCTGGAAGGACGAGCAGCCCCCTCCACCCGACCAACCGCAACGGCAGAATTCCGTGGCGTCCCCGCCCAAATGCGCACACGACCCTTGCCCCGCCGAACCGTAAACAAACAAAAAAACCTGGCTGCAAGGCCAGGTTTTTTTGTTTGTTTGGAGCGGGAGACGAGGTTCGAACTCGCGACCTCGACCTTGGCAAGGTCGCGCTCTACCAACTGAGCTACTCTCGCTTGAGGTACGCCGCACAGCAGTGTGCTGGTGGCGAATGGTTCGACAAAGGTACGGCAAATTTTTGCCGATGCAAACGCCGGAGCCAAAAAAAGTGCCACGGCGGGCGTTGAAAGCTCATTTTCAAGCCCAAATGTTTAGCCGTTGGCATTTGTACCGCGAAGCTCCTGCTTCGCGGTACAAGCATTCCCGGCCCCTAACGCAACGCCAGCTTCAACTCATTGAGCTTCATCAGCGCCTCAATCGGCGTGAGCGCATTCACGTCGAGCGCCGTCAGTAGCTCGCGGATGCGCTCCAGGGCCGGGTCGCTGGGCTCGAACATACTGAGCTGAATGCTGGGGCGCGTGGCCACGGCCGAGGTGTCGCGCGGGCGGGGGTTGCCAATGGGCGAAGGAGTGAGTGAGTGAGTGAATGAATGGTTTTCGGGGGAAGCAGCCGCTTCGCCCAGGCCGCTCAGCACGTCGTCAAACGCCGTTTCGGCATCAGTATCGAGGCCGGTGTTGGCGCGTTCGATTTCGAGGTGGTGCATTATCTCGTTGGCCCGCAGCACGATGGCGGTGGGCATTCCGGCCAGGCGGGCTACGTGAATGCCGAAGCTGTGCTCGGAGCCGCCGGGTTGCAGCTTGCGGAGGAAGAGAATGCGGCCGTCGGCCTCCTTCACGGCCACGTTGTAGTTGCGGACGCGGGGGCAGTCGTCGGCCAGTTGGTTGAGTTCGTGGTAGTGGGTGGCAAAGAGGGTTTTAGCTTTTGCCTTCGGGTTGTTGTGCAGGTGCTCCACGATGGCCCACGCGATGCTGATGCCGTCGTAGGTGCTGGTGCCACGCCCGATTTCGTCCATCAGCACCAGGCTTCTGTCCGAGAGATTATTCAGGATGGACGCGGTTTCGGTCATCTCCACCATGAAGGTGCTTTCGCCCTTGCTCAGGTTGTCGGAGGCCCCCACGCGGGTAAAAATCTTGTCGATGATGCCGATGGTGGCACTCTCGGCGGGCACGAAGCTCCCGATTTGGGCCAGCAGCACAATCAGGGCCGTTTGGCGCAGCAGGGCCGACTTGCCGGCCATGTTGGGCCCGGTTATCACCACGATTTGCTGCTCGGTTTGGTCGAGGCAGATATCGTTGGGGATGTAGCTCTCGCCGGGCGGCAATTGTCGTTCAATCACCGGGTGCCGGCCCTGCTTAATGTCGAGCACCGGTCCGTCGTTCACCACGGGCTGCACGTAGCGCTGCTGCCGCGCCGTGAGGGCGAAGCTGGCCAGGCAATCCAGCACGCCAATGGCGCGGGCATTCTGCTGAATATGAGGCACAAAATCGGCCGCCGCCAGCACCAATTCAGTGTAGATGCGCTGCTCAATGCCGAACAATTGCTCCTCGGCGTTGAGGATTTTTTCCTCGTAGGTTTTCAATTCCTCGGTCACGTAGCGTTCGGCCCCGACCAGGGTTTGCTTGCGAATCCACTCCGGCGGCACCTTGTCCTTATGAGCATTCGTCACTTCGAGATAATAGCCAAACACCCGGTTGTAGGCCACTTTGAGCGACGAGATGCCGGTGTTGCGCTGCTCGCGCATTTGCAGTTGCAGCAAATAATCCTTGCCCGAAAACGCCAACCCGCGCAGCTCATCGAGCTGGGCATCAACGCCGTCGTTCAATACGCCGCCCTGGTTGGTAAGCAGCGGCGCGTCGGGTTTTATCTTGGTTTGGATTTCCTCGCGCAGCGCGGCGCAGGGGTTAAGCTGGTCGGCCAGCTTGCGGAGTGCGGGCACGGCGGAAGCAGCCAGCCGCTCGCGCATGGGCGCGATGGCATCGAGGGCGCGGGCGAGTTGCAGCAGTTCGCGGGGGTTCACGCGGCGCACGGCCACTTTTGAGATAAGCCGTTCGAGGTCAGATATTTGGCGCAGGTGCTGGGTGAGGTCGGCCAGCAGCTCGTCGTCGGCCACGAGGGCGGCCACGGTGTCGAGGCGGCGCTGGATTTGGCTCACTTCTTTCAGCGGCAGCACCACCCATTTTCGCAGCAGCCGCGCCCCCATCGGGGTCAGGGTTTGGTCGAGCACGTCAATCAGCGGCACGCCGCCGGGATGCTGGGCCTGGGTGAGTTCAAGGTTGCGGACGGTGAAGCGGTCAAGCCACACGTACTTGTCTTCTTCGAGCCGCCCCAGGCCCGCAATGTGCTGTAAGTCCGAGTGTTTGGTTTCGGCCAGGTAATGCATGATGCAGCCCGCCGCGATGATGCCCTCGCGCAACGTGTCCACCCCAAACCCTTTGAGGCTGGTGGTGTGGAAGTGCCGCGTGAGGATGTCGTGGGCGTAATCGAAGCCAAAAACCCACTCATCGAGCGCAAACGTGCAGAAGTCGGTGCCGAAGTGCGCCTCAAACTCGGCCCGCGCCTTCTTGCTGAACAGCACCTCGGCCGGGCCGAAGTTTTGGAGCAGCTTGCCCAAATAGTCAATCGTGCCCTGGGCCAGCAAAAACTCGCCCGTGCTGATGTCCAGAAAGCTGATGCCGGCCTCGGTTTTGCCCAGATGCACGGCGGCCAGGTAGTTGTTGGCGCGGCGGTCGAGCACGTTGTCGTGCAGGCTTACCCCTGGGGTAATCAATTCGGTAATACCGCGTTTGACGAGACCTTTGGCCAGCTTGGGGTCTTCGAGCTGGTCGCAGATGGCCACGCGCTGCCCGGCCCGCACGAGCTTGGGCAGGTAATTGTCGAGGGCGTGGTGCGGGAAGCCGGCGAGCGGCGTTTCCGACCCCGACCCCGCCCCGCGCTTGGTGAGGGTGATGTCGAGAATGCGGCTGGCCGTGACGGCATCTTCCCCGAAGGTTTCGTAAAAATCGCCGACGCGGAAGAGCAGCACCGCACCGGGGTGCTGCTGCTTGAGCTGGTAGTATTGCCGCATGAGCGGCGTATCGGCCGAAGGCACGGGCACCGTAAAATGGTCGGGGCCAACGGCTTTGATAAGGATTTCTTTTTTGGCTCTGGGCAAAGTGTTAGTTTCTTGTTGCTGGTTTCTTGTTGGCTGTTCTGGTAGCTGTTGCGCAGTGGGCGCAGTGTCGTTCTGGGGCGGTTGGGGCTGGGCTTGCGGGGCGGGGGCTAACTTGCGCGGGTTGAAGCCCATGCCCCAAACACTCGAATGCGAAAACTTACCCTGCCGGAGCTAAACCGCCTGCCGGTGGCCGATTTCAAAAGTACGCCCAAAACGCCCGTCGTGCTGGTGCTCGATAATGTGCGGAGCCTGCATAACGTGGGGGCTGTTTTTCGGACCGCCGATGCCTTCGCGCTCGAAAAAATCTGGCTCTGCGGCATCACCGGGCAGCCGCCACACCGCGAAATTACCAAAACCGCCCTCGGCAGCGAAAACTCCGTGGCTTGGGAACACGCGGCCGACACCCTGGCCGTCGTTAACGACCTGAAAGCCGCTGGCTACCAGGTGTTGGCCGTGGAGCAAACCACGGGCAGCGTACTGCTGCCGCAGTTTCGGCCCGCCCCCGGCCAACCGCTGGCCCTGGTGCTGGGCAACGAAGTAATGGGCGTGGACGATACCGTGCTGGCCCTCTGCGACGCGGCCCTCGAAATTCCGCAGTTCGGCACCAAGCACTCGCTGAATGTGGGCGTGGCGGCCGGCGTGGTGCTCTGGGACTTGCTGGTGAAAATGGGCGTGGTGTGAGGGAAGTTTAACCGCCTCACGGCACGGCGTCAATTCTTAATCCTCAACCAATCATGCGTTCCGACTCTTCGCTCCTCGCCCTCCGCCCCGAAATCAGCACCGAAATCGATGTTCCCGGCAGCGTCGGCGCGTTTCTGCACGCCACGTTGCGGCCCGTCCTCAAGCTCCAAAACGAGTTGCTGCTGGCCGTGGTGCAGGATTTTGTGGCCGACCACCACATCGCGCTGACCACCACCGAAACCACTCAGCACCAGCGGCTTTTGACGGATTTGCTGGCCCGCAACGTGAAGCTGCGCTACACCATCGTCGGCCTTGTCAGCGGCCATTTCACAACCGCCGAATACGCTTTCTACCGCCAAAACCGGGGCGAACTCAACCGCCGGCTGCTGGATTTGGCCACCCAACGAGTTTTGAGCCAGATGTGAACCCAGTAAAATTTCGCACGGAGTTTAAGGGAGGAAAAGGAGTAAAAAAGAGTCAGTGCAACTCCTTTTTACTCCTTTTCCTCCCTTAAACTCCGTGCGAAACGCTTCCGCTCAATCGTACTGCGAATCGCGCAGCTTCACCGGGCCGGCTTTGCTCTTTTTACGCAGGCGCAGGTTGAGCAGCTCCACCGTCAGCGAGAAGGCCATCGCGAAATACAGGTAGCCTTTTTCGACCTCCTGGTGGGCCGCTTCCATCACGAGCATCAGGCCAATCATGATGAGGAACGACAGGGCCAGCATCTTGATGGTGGGGTTATTGTTCACGAAATCGGCCACGTTGCTGCTGAAGGCCAGCATGATGCCCATCGCGCAAATCACGGCCGCAATCATCACCAGCACGTTGTCCACCAGGCCCACGGCGGTGAGGATGGAATCGAAGCTAAACACGATGTCGATGATGATGATTTGGACGATGACGCTGGCCAGCGTTTTGGCCACTTTGGCGGCGCTGTCTTCCTCGTCCTCGCCCTGCAACTTGCCGTGGATTTCGGTGGTGCTTTTGTACATCAAAAACAGCCCGCCGCCGAGCAAAATCAGGTCGCGCCCGCTCACGCCAAACGGCTGGTTCAGCCACGGAAACGGCAGCGTGAAGAGCGCCGCCCGTAGGCCCACAATCCAGGAGATGCTGAGCAGCAACCCGATGCGAAACAGCAGCGCCAGCAGCAGGCCGATGGTGCGCCCCCGCGCCTGCTTCTCGGCGGGCAACTGATTGACGACGATGGAAATAAAGATAATATTGTCAATCCCCAGCACGATTTCCATGAACGTGAGGGTAAGGAGGCTAACCCACGTAGCGCCGTGGGCAAAGGCAGAAAAGTCGTACACTGATTTTTTAATTATGAATTATAAATTACGAATTATGAGTTGTTTTTTGTGGACTTGATGGCCATTCATAATTCATAATTTCCGTTAGGACTTCATGTTCACAAACTGCAGCGGCAGGCCGATGTCGGTTTTGCGGAGTACGGCGATGGCGGCTTGCAGGTCGTCAATTTTTTTGGCCGTTACACGCACCTGGTCGTCCTGCATCTGGGCTTCCACCTTCACTTTAGCATCCTTGATGGCCTTGATGATTTTGCGGCCAAACTCTTTGTCCACGCCGGCGCGGACTTTGATGGTTTTCTTGACCAGGTTGCCGGCCGGGGCAATGTCGGCCGTAAAGTCGAGGCTCGTGCCATCAATGCCCTGCTTGACGACGCGGCCCAGCAAAATGTCTTCGAGCGCCCCGATGCACATATCGTTTTCGGCCGAAAGCACGACCACGTTGTCCTTCTTATTGAGTTCGATGCCGCCTTTGGTGTCGCGCAAATCGTAGCGGGTGAGGAGTTCTTTTTTGGCCGTATTCACGGCATTTTCCAGGGTTTGCGGGTCAACTTTGCTGACGATATCGAACGAGGCCATAACCAGAAGCAAGCAAAAAGTGAAGAAGAAAACGGCAACGGGCAGCGCGGGCCAGCCCCCGGCCGCCGCCCTGCAAAGGTAGGGTTGCATCTTTGCCAGATGAAGACCGGACGGACCACCGACCCCACCACTGGCCCTGGCATTGGCCCCAACACCGGCCCCAGCATTGGCCCGCCGCGCACCGCCGCCGCCTGGGCAGCCTACTACGCCCTGCGCTACGCCGTGCTGCGCCAGCCCTGGCAGCAGCCCCGCGGCTCCGAAAAGCTCCCCGACGACGCCGATGCCGCCGTGCTCCACGCCTTGCTCGCCGATGCCAGCGGGGCCGCCCTGGCCGTGGGCCGGCTCCAGCCGACGACTCCCGGCCAGGGGCAGGTACGCATGGTGGCAGTGGCGCAAGCCGCTCAGGGGCAAGGCGCTGGGCGAACTTTGATGGCATACCTGGAAGACCAAGCCCGTGCTGCCGGACTGTTGGAAATTATCCTCCACGCCCGCCAAAACGCGGTGCCGTTTTACGAGCGGCTGGGCTACGCGGTGGTCGCGCCGTCGTACACGCTCTTCGGCCAGATTCCGCACTTCCTGATGACTAAAAAGCTGTAAAAACATGGCCGCTGCCGCTCCCGACTGGCCCGCCATGGTGGCCCTCTACAACCAAATAAACCACTACGGCCGCGCCAACGGCATGGCCCTGACCGTGCCCGCCCCCGGCCAGGCCGTGTACGAAATGACCATCCGCGACGAGCACCTCTCCTCCCCCAACACGGCCCACGGCGGCGTGCTAGCCGGGCTGATGGACGCCGCGCTGGGTGCCGCCGCCCTCTCGCTGGCCTTCGTCAGCAACGAGCTGGTGGCGACGGTCGAGTTCAAAATGAACTACTTACACGCCGTGCATCTGCACGATGTGTTGCGGGCCGAAGCCGTCGTGGAGCACACCGGGCAGCGGCTGCTGGTGAGCAGTTGCGTGGTGTACCGGGTGGCCGCCGACGGCGCACGGGGCCAGGCCGTGGCGCGGGGCCTGGGCACCTTCAACCGCTACCCGGCAGATAAGCGGGCGTTGGGGTAGCGGTCGGATGAACGACCGGTAGCAAAATGGTCGGACGAAGCCCTTCGG
>JANYFQ010000615.1 GCA_025362615.1 Hymenobacter sp.
ACCAGCGGCACCAAATACATTCCCATCACCGGAGCCAGCATAGCCAACCACATCAACGGGGCGAAGGATGCGCTGCTGCACTACGTGGCCGCCACCGGCCGCAGCCAGTTTCTGGACGGCAAGCTGATGTTTCTCAGCGGCTCGCCCGTCCTCGAAAACCACCACGGGCTGGCCACGGGGCGGCTCTCGGGCATCGTCAACCACCACGTACCCGGCTACTTGCGCCGCAACCAGCTCCCCAGCTACGCCACCAACATTATCGAAGACTGGGAAACCAAGCTCGACCGCATCGTGGACGAAACCCTGGGCCAGCCGATGACGCTGCTCTCCGGCATTCCGCCCTGGGTGCAGATGTATTTTGACCGCCTCGTGGCCCGCACCGGCCGGCCCATCAAGGACGTTTTTCCCGATTTCAACCTCTTTGTTTACGGCGGTGTCAATTTCGAGCCATACCGCGCCAAACTCTTCGAAACCATTGGCAAAGCCGTGGACAGCATCGAGCTTTTTCCGGCCTCCGAAGGCTTCCTGGCCTTCCAGGACCAGCCCGGCAACCCCGGCCTGCTGCTGCTCCTGAACAGCGGCATTTTCTTCGAATTCGTGCCCGCCGAACGGTTTTTCGAGCCTAACCCGCCCCGCCTCACCATCGCCGAAGTCGAGTTGGACAAGCAGTACGCCGTCGTCCTCACCAGCAACGCCGGCCTCTGGGCCTACTCTCTCGGCGACACCGTGCGGTTTGTGGGCTTGCAACCGCACCGCGTCGTGGTCACGGGCCGCATCAAGCACTTTCTGTCGGCCTTCGGCGAGCACGTCATCGGCGAAGAAGTGGAAGGCGCGTTGCGCGAAACAATGGCCCAATTCGCGGAGGTTGAAGTGATTGAGTTCACCGTCGCGCCCCGCGTCAGCGACGACCCGGCCCAGCCCTCGCGCCACGAGTGGCTGCTCGAATTTGCCCGCCCCCCGCACGCGCCAGCCGCCTTCGCCGCTGCCCTCGACGCTGCCCTGCGCCGCCGCAACACCTACTACGACGACCTGCGCCGGGGCAACATCCTCGTGCCGCTGCTCCTCACGGCCCTGCCCGCCGGGGCCTTCCAGCGCCACATGAAACGCCTGGGCAAACTCGGCGGCCAAAACAAAGTGCCCCGCCTGGGGAATGATAGGGTAGTGGCCGAAGGATTGCTGGCGGAGATGCCGTAGGAAAGGCGTAACTTTAGGGTATGCTTCGCCTCGATAAAACCGTCAGCCGCAAAACCACTTTACACGCCGACCAGGACGCGGAAGACTTGGCTTACTGGCTGACTAAAGCGCCCGCTGAACGGATGGCCGCCGTCGAAATACTGCGCCAACTCACCTATCCTTTTCATCTGCCCCAATACGATGAAGAACAACCAGCTACACATCGACTTCAAAGAATTTATCGAATTATTAAACGCCCAGGGCGTTGATTATCTGGTGGTCGGGGCTTTCGCGGTGGCGGGCTACGGCGTCGTTCGCAACACCGGCGACATTGACGTATGGGTCAACCAAACAGAGGAAAACATGACGCGACTGGTGCGCGTGTTGGCAGCTTTCGGTTTAGCAAGCCTCGGCCATACCGTGGCTGACTTTATGGAACCCGGAATCATCGTGCAGTTGGGCAATTCGCCCTTCCGCATCGACGTACTGACGGATATCGACGGGGTGTTTTTCGATGAGTGCTATCCCCGTCGCAAGACAATTGTGTTGAGCGACGTACCAGTCGCCATCATTGGCATCGAAGAGTTGCAAAAGAACAAAGCCAGCACCGGCCGCCCCAAAGACGCGGAAGACTTACGACTGCTCAAGTTGCGAGAATCGGATTCAACGGAGTAAATATATTGATTGAGTGCGTATCGCCTTCGACCTCGACAACACCCTCATTCGCTGTGGGTATGACTTTCCGCTGGAAAAGACCCAACGCCGCATCTGGGCCAAATTTTTAGGCGATGAGCAGCTACGGGAGGGAGTCAAGGCACTCACCGATTTTTGCCGCCAGCGCGGCTGGGAGGTATGGGTTTACACCACTTCTTACCGCAGTGCCTGGCACATTCGGCGGCTGTTCTGGCTTCACGGCATCCGGCTGGATGGCGTAGTGAACCAGCAGCGGCACGACCGCGAAGTCCACATCCGATGCACCAAGCACCCGCCCAGCTTTGACATCGACTTGTTGATTGACGACTCGGAAGGTGTACGAATAGAGGGCCAACGCTACGGCTTTCAAGTGCTGGTGATTGCGCCAGACGATGTGCAGTGGACGGAAAAAATGAAAATGGCCCTAGATGTCTTTTGAAGCGGTGGCAGCACAGCTTGGTGGCACATAAAACCCGTACACTGACTCCGAAACCGCTCTAAATTAGCTTTATGTCCAAATTTGTTCTGTTTCTCACCTGCTGGCTCATTACCTTCCGTAGCAACAGCCAAGCGCCACCAACTGCCTTCCCAGATACACCAATCTTCACCAAAACGTCGGTGGGCAAGGCTCGAATCGGCACGACCATCGCCCAGCTCAAAAAGCTGTACGTCGGCTGCACGTTCACCCCTACCTTCTCAACTCCCTACGGTTTCGACGCGCATACGGGCAAGCCGGATGCCTTGCTGGTTCGTGCAGCGGGCAAGAAATTGTTCATCTGTTTTGGCGGCGCGAGAATCACGGGTTTCATTGTTCTTCACCCATCCTACAAGTCGGCCACTGGCATCCACGTTGGCTCCACTTCGGGGCAGTTGCGGACAGCGGAGCCGGGCGTGGTGGTTTCAATGCACGAATTTGTGGAAAATATACAGATTGCAGCGGTCGAACCCCAGGCACCCGCCAGCCCCATGTACATCTTCAGTGGACAACGGCCGATAGGCAAAATCAAGAACTCCCTCGAAGCCTCCGAAATTGCCGTGCTCACGGCCAAGATTTCTTGGATTGTAATCAAACCAAATTGACATCCAAACCCGCCCTCCACGCCGCCTGCGTCGCTTTCGTGGCCGCCCGCATTGCCGCCGCCACGGCCGCCATGCAGGCCGCCCAGCAGTCGGCCAACACCGAAACCAAGAGCAGCGCCGGCGACAAGTACGAAACCGGCCGCGAAATGGCCACCGCCGAACGCGACCGCAACGCCGTGCAACTGCACCAGGCCCAGCAGTTGCAGGCCGAACTTACCCGCATCAGCCCCGCCGCGCCCTGCGACACCGTGCGGCCGGGGGCGCTGGCGCACACCACGTTGGGGTGGTTCTACGTAGCCATCGGGGCCGGCAAGCTCGTGGTGGGCGAGCAGGAGGTTTTCGCCGTGTCGGCCGCTGCGCCGGTGGCCGTGGCGCTGCGGGGCAAGCGGGTAGGGGAGGAGGCCGCTTTTAACGGGCAGGCGGTGCGGGTGTTGGCGGTGGACTAAGGTGCCATCAGGGCCAGGCCCGGCACGTAGCCAAAGTGCTTGTCGAGGGTGAGCAGCGGCACGTCGTTGGCCCGGCAGATGGCGGCAATCCACATATCGTTTTCGGGGATGGGGCTGCCCTTTTGTTTAAGGGCCAAGCGGATTTCAGCGTAGTGTTCAGCGGCAATTCCGTCTAGTATTAACGAAGGCAGGGTTTGGATAAAGTCGCGATACCACAGCAGATTTTTCTCCACGCGGCCTGAATTTCTGGCTCCGAAAAGCAATTCGCCCGCTACTGTTATGGGCAGCGCACAGTTGGATAGTTGTAGGTTATGGTCAGTCAGCAACTGGGCTTGGCCGCGCAGTATTGCAATGGCGATGTTGGTGTCAAGGGCTACCATTCCCCTTCGATGTTGTTGAACTCGCGGTTGATGACGGCTGTCATCTCATCAGCATCTTCTTTCGAAATGCTGCCCACAAAGCGTTCAAAATCAGCCTGACTGCCCCGTGGCGGCCGGTCAGGGTTCGCCTGCCGGGTGGCGATGAGGTCGAGGATGTCGCGCAGCAACTGCGGGTCGTCGGTGATGGCCACCTTTTTGAAGATTTCTTCGCGGACTGTCATAACCAAAAATAAAAAGTGAGGGAATGATACCGGTGCAACACCGTCCGGCCCGCCTAGTTCCAGCCCGTGCCGGCGGGGTCGGCCTTGGGGTCGGCCCCTTCGGGTTTCAGCAGCCGAAACTCCACGCGGCGGTTCACCTGGGCATCGGCAGTAGTCAGCTCGTCTTTGAGCGGGCGGGTCGAACCATAGCCGAAGCTCTCGATGCGGGCGTTGCCGAGCTTGCCCTTGGTTTCGACGTAGCGGCGGATGGCCTGGGCGCGGTCTTGCGAGAGCTTCTCGTTCACGTCGGGGTCGCCGCTGGTGTCGGTGTGGCCCGCAATGCTGAGGCGGAACGTGGGGTGGTCCACCATAAACACCGCAATGCGGTCGAGCGTTGGGTACATAGCAGGCAGAATGTTCGATTTACCGGCCTCAAACTCAATGTTTTTGAAAATCAGCGGCAGCTTGTAATTGATGCTGTTCGTGAAGAGCGTCATCGTGGTGTCGCCGGTGAGGGCGAACTGTTTTTCGACGCTGAAAAAGTTGTCGCTCTGGATAAGCAGCGCGTAGTGCGAGCCTTCAATCAACTCAAAATCGAAGGAGCCGTCGGGTCGTAAGTACTTACTGGCCACTTCGATGCCGTTGTCGGTATCAATCACGCTCACCACGCCCCGCAGCGGGCTTTGGGTCACGGAGTCTACCAAAGTACCCTCTACTTTGGTGGTGGCCAGGGGCTGCGCTTCCATCGGCAACGGGAAGGAATACAAGTCGAGGTTGTTGAGGTCGGCGGGTTCGGAGCGGGCGTAGTAAAGGTTTTTGCTCTGGCTGTCGATAGTGAAGTAGTATTCTGAGCCTTTGCCGTTTACGAGCGGACCAATGTTTTTGGGCTCTTGCCAGCGCCCGCCCACGCGGTAGGTTTTGTAGATGTCGAAATCGCCAAAATTGAGCAGTTGTCCCCGCGAGCTGAAGTACAAAACGTGGTAGAGCGGGTGATAAAACGGGCTGACTTCGTTCTCGATGGTGTTCACGACCGGCCCCACGTTTTGGGCGGCGCTCCACTGCCCGTTTTTCAATTTACGGGTTAAGTAGATGTCACTCAGGCCAAAGCCGCCCAATCGGTCCGAGGCAAAATACAGCGTGTCTTCGCTTTGCGAGAGCGTGGGTTGCGAGTCCCAGGCCGGCGAATTGACGAGCAAGCCCATGCTTTTGGGGGCTCCCCATTTGCCGTCTTTGCCCCGCGTTGCGGTGTAGAGGTCGCAGTTGCCGTGGCAGCCGGGACACTCGCAGCGGGCAAAGAAAATGGTGCGCCCATCCTTGCTTAAACACGCCGAGCCTTCGTTGTAAGCCGAGTTGATGGGCTTGGGCAGCGGCTCGGCATCGGTCCACGAAATGCCCTCCCTGTGCGAGGTGTAGAGGTCTTCGTCGGGGGCGGTGTTGAGCAGGCCGCGCTGCTTGCGCTTGCTGCTGAACAAGAGCACGCTATCGTTGCCGGAGAGGGCGGGGCCGTAGTCGGGGGTTTTGCTGTTGATGGCCTCGCCCATGCTCGTGTACACACCCTTGGGCGGGTGAAAGGTGTTGATGTTTTTGCGGTACTCCACAAGGTCGTAATAGACCTTCATGGGTACGTAAAGCTGCTCGTTTTTCTGGTCGAGCGAGTCGTAATAAAGCTGCACCTTGGTGATGTCGGTGCGGTGGTGCTTGAGGGCAAGGCGGTAATAGGCTTTGGCCTTAATCTGTTGGCTGTCACGTTCCAGGAGCTGACCCATGCGCCAGAGCATCCCGGTGTTGCGGGCGAAATTGGTGGGGCCGAAACGGGCCACGTAGTCTTCGAGCAGCAGCCGGGCCTGGTGATATTGCTTGCGACGTTCGGCCTTCCCAATGGCACGCAACGCTTTTTTATCCTCGTAAAAAGGGTAGCGGTTGATGTTCACAAAATCGGGAGTGCCGTCGGGGCGCAGGTGCAACTTGCGGCTGGTGCGGCTGCTCAGGCTTCGCACCCGGTAAGTGCCCGGCGCGATTTTGGCCGGCTGCCGGCTGGCTGGCGCGGTGGCCGGCCGCGCCGAGGCCCCGCCGCTGGTGGTATCCTGCGAGGGCGAAGCCGCGGCGGGTACTGCTCGGCGCGGTGCCCGCCGTTGCGCCTGCGCGACCAAAGGCCGCAACGGGCCGCCGGCCAGCAACGCCAGCACCAACAGCCAGCGCATGAGTAACGGAAAGGGCATAGCAAATTGACGTAATGAAACGGTAACGGCCGCAAGTTCCGATATTTTAGTTAATCTGCACGGCCGTAGGGGACAGTGGGCCGCCGGTGTTTAGCACGTTTCCATCGGGTTAACTGCTGTTGCACCGCCTGACCCCGCGTAACGTCAGGGGTTAACTCCATTGCCTGCCTCTTTGTAACTGACGTTACGCGGGCTGTTTCTTGTTTCTTGTTTCTCGTTGCTTGTTTCTTGGGTGTTTTTGAGGGGCGAATGCAACAAGAAACAAGAAACAAGCAACGAGAAACAGCTTGAAACATAAGACGCTCGTATCGCCCGCGTAACATCAGTTAGTAATTAGCCGGCAGTCGTTATGGTGCTTTCGTGCGGCGGCGCTTGCCACAGCCGCGCACGCGCTGGCACGGGCTTTGGACACCGGCAAGCTACTCCGTGCGTACCTTGCCCGGTGGCCGTTTGCACGGCGGCGGCTGCCACTCTGGCACCGGCTGCATTGTCTGTGGTTGAGTAAAACTGCGGATTTTTAAAGCGTACTCAACCGCTTGCTGGTCAATAATATCATCGCACGGCCTGGCGTTTTCTGCCCAGGCCAACCCGTAAAAAAGTACCTATGCACCTGAATTTCACCGGGCGTTCCACTCCAATTTCACAAGCGCTGGGCGAGGGCCAGCCCGAAGCCATTGCCATTATGGCCGCCGACCCCGACCACTTGCTCAACGGGGCCGACGCGCCGCCGGAGCTGCCGCTGATGCCCGTCCGCAACACGGTGCTGTTTCCGGGCGTGGTGCTGCCGGTCACGGTCACGCGGCCCAAAAGCGTGAAACTGGTTAAAGCCCTGTATCACAAGGGCGACAAGCTCCTGGGCGTGGTGGCCCAACGCAGCCCCGATGCCGACGAGCCGGCCGTGGCCGACCTGCACGAAGTCGGTACGCTGGCCCGCATCCTCAAGCTCATCGAGCAGCCCGACGGGCAGATTACCGTCATCATCCAGGGGCAGGTGCGCTTCCGCATCGCCGAAGAAATCAGCCACGAGCCGCAGCTTCGGGCCCGCGTGGCCTACTTCCCCGAAACTGCCCTCGACCCCGACCAGCCCAACGACTTCGCCCTGCTGCAAAGCCTGCGCGAAGCTGCCCTCAAAGTGCTGGAGCTGACCCCCGAAATCCCAATGGAGGCCCGTGCCATGCTCGAAGGCATTCAGTCGCCAGCCTTCCTCATTCATTTTCTTTCGAGCAACGTGCAACTCGAATTGCCGGCCAAGCAGCGCCTGCTGGAGCAGGAAGACCCCGAGCAGCAGACCCGCTTTCTGCTCGAAGCCTTGCTGGGCCAGGTCGAATTGCTCGAAATAAAGCACGACATCCGCACCAAAACCCACAGCGGGATTGATGCCGAACAGCGCGAGTATTTCCTGCGCAAGCAGCTCAAAACTCTGCAGGACGAGCTGGGCGGCCAGGAAGGGGCCGAACACGACGTAAGCCGCCTCCGCGCCCGCGCCGAAGCCAAGACCTGGCCCCCGGCCGTGGCCGCGCACTGCAAGAAGGAAATCGAAAAATTGGCCCGCACCAATTCCATGGCCCCCGATTACTCGGTGAGCCTCAACTACGTGGAGTTTTTGCTCGACCTGCCCTGGGGCACGTACACGAAGGATAAGTTCAACCTCAAGGCCACCAAGAAAATCCTGGATGCCGACCATTTCGGCCTCGAAAAAGTAAAGGAGCGCATCCTCGAATACCTGGCCGTGCTCAAGCTGAAGCAGGACTTGAAAGCGCCCATTTTATGCCTGTATGGCCCGCCTGGCGTGGGCAAAACCAGCCTCGGCCGTAGCATAGCCATGGCCCTGGGCCGTAAGTATGTACGCATGAGCTTGGGCGGCGTACGCGACGAAGCCGAAATCCGCGGGCACCGCAAAACCTACGTCGGGGCCATGCCGGGCCGCATTCTGAGTCAGATTAAGAAGGCTGGCGCTTCCAACCCGGTCATTATTCTGGATGAGATTGACAAGGTGAGCAGCGACTTTCGCGGCGACCCCAGTTCGGCCTTGCTCGAAGTGCTGGACCCTGAGCAGAACGCCACCTTCACCGACAACTACCTAGAAGTAGAATATGACCTCTCGAAGGTCCTGTTCATCGCCACCGCCAACTCGCTCGATACCATCCAGCCCGCCCTGCGCGACCGCATGGAGATTATCGACCTCACCGGCTACACCCAGGAAGAAAAGGTGCAGATTGCCCACAAGCACCTTTGGCCAAAGCAGCTGAAGGAGCACGGCCTGGGCGAGAAGGAAGTGAAGATT
>JANYFQ010000395.1 GCA_025362615.1 Hymenobacter sp.
CACTCAACCGCGAAGCGGTGTCATGTTGATAGTCAGGTTATTTGCTGAATTTCCCAACCGCGAAGCGGTGGCACCTATCAGGGGCGGGAGGTGTCACCGCTTCGCGGTTGGGGTCTGACATCCATGCCGTTACTACCAACCTATCACCGCTTCGCGGTTGGCAAATTTCACCGAGTGCGTAAGTCCTAAATCAGTCACTCTACTCCCGCACCAGATTCAAGTGCTGCTTCGTGCCGTTTTCATCGTTGAAAACCAGCACGTACCAGCCGGGCGCTAGCGTCGCTACGTCGAGCGTCAGCACGTTCAGGCCGGCCTGCACCCCGGCAATGCGAACGAGGCGCTCGCGGCCCACGGCATCGTACACCTGAAACCGGAGGGTTGCCCCTTTGGCCGCTGTAAGTTGAATTTGGGCCTGCCCGGCAACGGGCACCGGGTTCGGAAATAGCGCCAGCGCGGCGGCATTGGGACCGGCGGGCAGCACGGGCAGCGGCGCGGCGTAGTCGGTACTGCCGTCGGGGCGGCGCAGGCCGAGGCGGTAGTAAATGAGGCTTTTAGGCGAAACAGGGTCGAGAAATTGGTAAACCGGGCCGGCGCCGGCCGACGCGGCGGCCACGGGCAGCCACGGGCCCAGGGTATCGGCGGCGGCCGTGCGCTCTACCACGAAGCCAACGAGGAAACATTCGTCGCGGGTGGCCCAGATGACACGCACGCCTGCCCCAGCTACCGCCCCAGCTACCGCCTCAGCTGTCAAGTTGGTAAGCGGGGCCGGCAGCAGGGGCGGGCCGCCGCAGCCCAGGGGCCGGAAGCTGCGTTCGCGCAGTACGCGGCGGCCCCCGGCCACGTCGCTGCCGGCGGCGAGCCGCCGCGAGTTTTGCCCCGGCGCGATGCCGAAATGCATGACTGCCCCCCGGCTGATGAGGTGCCCCAACTGCTGGGCGTGGCCCAGCTCGTGAACGGCCACCGACTCAAAATCAACGTCGGGCTGCACAGCCAGGGCCGGACCGGGCTGAAACGCCCGCGCCTCATCGAACTGCATATCAATCTCCGTCACGTAAAACGGCGTGTCGCCGGAGCCAGTGAAACAGCCCTGGTAATAGCTCGTGGTGCGGGCGAGTACCTGCGCGGGCAACTCGGCTCCCTGGTCAAAAGCGACGACGTTCTGGCCATCGCCGGCAATGGTGTTGGTGCCGGTGGGCGGGCCAACCTGCCAGTTCATCCCGGTTTGGCAGCGCCAGGTAGCCAGGGCACGCTCCCAGGCGTCGGGAAAGCCGTTTCGGGCCACGAAATTGGGTCCGAACCGAAACGTAAGGCCACCCGCGCCGTCGAGCGCCACATGGGTCGGGGCTTTGAGAATGCGCCCGTCGGTGCTTTCGACGTTGGTGAGGGCGTAGCCAACCGTCAGCACGTCGGGGCTTTCGGCCGCGAGCTGGCCGTCGGTGGTCACGTGTACCGTGCCGGTGCCCGCCGGGTGCCCGCCGCTGCCCACGCTGGGCACCCGCACCCGAATTTGGGTGTCGGTCCAGGCCAGGTAATCGGCGGGGCGGGCGCGGGTACGGGCCACGCCGCCGTCGTCCGCATTTTTAAACTCCACAAAACCCGCGCCTTGCGTACTGCCAAAGCCAGTGCCCGTCAGCGTGAGCACCGCCCCGGTGCCGGCGGTGGTTTGCAACGGGCTAAGGCCGGTGAGCACGGGGGCCAGCGTACCACGAGCGGCGTTGGGGCGAATATTTGAGGCCGGCCGGGGCCGCAGCACTTGCCGCGCCTGCCCCGTCTGCCGTGCCAGTTCCCGGTAAAAAACGGCACCTACTGCCGGGTACTGCCGGAAAGGTTCGGCGGCAGTGCCGTCGGTTTCGTTGTATTCGATGAAACCCTGCAAGCTGCCGTAAGCCGCCAGCCCGCCCGCCCCCCCCGGCCACGGGGCCGGGTACAGAAACAGTACGCCCTGCTGCCCCGCTTCGAGTTGTAGCGTGTTGGTGAGGATTTCCCGACGCTGCTCCAACCGGCCGCCTTCGGTGATGACAGTCAGGGCCATAGTGTCGGCGGCTGTGCCCTTCAACACGCTGAAAACCCGCAGGCGGTGGCGGGTAAAAAGCCGCCCGCCAACCCGGTAGCTCCGGGCATCCAGCACGGCCGCCTCAACGATTAGCGTAGACTGGGCGGCACGACGGGCGGGGGCCAAAAGCAGCAAACCACAGCGTAGCTCAAGGGCCGGGCCGGGCGTTATCGGCTGGGCCTTCACGCCCAACAAAACACTGATTGACAGAATAAAAAAGGCAGGCAAACGACGAAGCAGCGGATTCATGACGACAAAAAGCAAGGAGCGGGAAGGGCAGGTCAAGATACGGCGGCCGGTGTGAAACGGGCCGCTCAACTCAACTTTTTATCGGCTTTGCAAGTATCAAAGCCAGCGCCAGTGGCCCTGGCCCAACGGTTTTTCTTTCCTCCTTTTCTACCCAACTGCCATGAAATCGTTTCGTTTTCCCTTGTTCTTGCTGCTTGGCCTGCTCACGTTTGGCCTCAGCAGCTGCGATGCCATCGGGAGCATTTTCAAAGCCGGCGCTTACACCGGCATCATCGGCGTGGTATTGATTGTGGCGTTGGTGTTGTTTCTCATCAGTAAAATGCGCGGCGGACGCAACGTGTAGCGCGGGTTTTCAACCCGCGCCACACGGTTTCAGAGCCTGCCCGAACACGCTGACACAAAAATTATTTGTAAAAAACAGCGGCCCGCTTCCAATGGAGGCGGGCCGCTGTTTTTTGTTGGTTTGCGGTTGAAAAGTGACACGGCTATCACGCGCGGGTTGAAAACCCGCGTTACGTTATTTTTTGCCCGGCATGGTGCCGATGAGGTGGTCCCAGAGTGTGCTGCTTACGCCAAAAGCCACTTCGTCTTGCCGGTAGTGATGCTGACTGTGGTGCGTCCACCATACTTTAAGAAAGTTTTTGGGCGGTGCATAAGCGTGGATGGAATAATGCACGAACAAGTACGTAGCGTAGCCAAACGTGAAACCCGCCAGCACCCCAAACGCCCAACTGCCAAACGCCAACCGAAAAATAAAAAACAGCAGCGACACCACGAACACCGAAATGATGGGCGGCATGGCCAGCCGGGTTTTGTCCTTCGGGAACTCGTGATGCACCCCGTGCATGGTGTACTGAATTTTGGCCCGCTTGGCGGTGGTGGCCGGCAAATGGTAGAGGTACCGATGCACGGCGTACTCCATGAAGCTGAAAAACAGCCAGCCCCCCATAAATAGCGTCAGCGCCGAAGCGCCCGACAAAAACCCGTGGGTGAGGCCGTAGTACAAGCTGCTGAGGGCCGTAACTGCAAAAATGCCCACCGGCCAGGCAATGTGGGTGTGCGAGAGGCGCTCCAGGGCCGGGTTTTCAAAAAGCTGAGCGGAACCCTTGTGCTTCGGCCGCACCGCCGGAGCGGGGGCCGTGGCTACGGGCGCTTCCGAGACTGACTGCATAGACAAGCGGTAGGTAATGGGGAAAATAACAAGCCAAAGCGCAAAATTACGCACCAGCGTCTGGCTGGGTTGCGGCAAGGGCCGGGCCGAAACCCGCCGCCGCCAGCCGGGGCAGTAAAGCAGGCCCTGCGCAGCCGGCCCCGGCGCAACGCAACCGGGCCTGGGCGTAAAACCCCCGGCGGTGGGCCAGGGTTTTGGTAAGCCAAGCAGTTGGGTCGGGGTGAGCGGCCAGCAGCGGGCGCGGCGCGGCGGCGGAAGCGGCCAGCCGGGCTGCAAGCTGTGGCACCGGCACATCGAGCCACAGCGTGAGACTGGCCGCTTGCAAGGCCGTCAGGTTGGCGTGGAAACAGGGCGTGCCGCCGCCCGTGGCCAGCACCAGCGGCGCAGGCCGGGCCAGCAGTTGGCGCAACACGTCGGCTTCGATTTCCCGAAAATGCGCCTCGCCGCGCGTGGCAAAAATTTCGCCCACCGATTGGCCCATGCGGGCTTCAATTTCGTGGTCGAGGTCGCAGAATGGGAGCGACAAGGCCAGGCCCAAGGCACGGCCCAGGGTGGTTTTGCCCGAGCCGGGCATTCCGAGGAGGGCAAGATGGGGCATTTTTTGGTGTTGAATTGTTAAATTGTTGGCTGTTGTTGGCCGTTTTTGGGCATTGACGGGTGAGTTTGCCCGGTTTTGAACGCGGGGTATTGCATCGTCGGCCACTGCCCAGACGGTACGTGAGAACGACCAACAATTTAGCAATTCAACAATTTAACAATTAAACAGACAGCTTCACCCGCGGGTCGAGCAGGGCGTAGAGCAAATCGACGCCGATGTTGATGAGTACAAACAGCGCGGCGACGAACAACGTGGCACCCATCACGACCGGAAAATCGAGGCTTTCGACGGCGCGAAGCGTGACCGTGCCCAAGCCTTTCCAGTTGAAGATGTATTCGATGAAGAACGCTCCCGCCATCAGCGAAGCCAGCCAGCCCGATACGGCCGTGACCACCGGGTTGAGGGCGTTGCGCAACGCATGGCGCAAAACCGTGGCCGCCCGCGACAAGCCTTTGGCCCGCGCCGTGCGGATGTAGTCCTGGCTCAAAACGTCGAGCATACTCGAGCGGGTGAGCTGGGTGATAATGGCCAGCGGGCGCACCCCCAGCGCCACGGCCGGCAGCAGCAGGTTGCGCCAGGCTACGTGCCGCGTCCCGCTAAACGGGTCGGTTTCAAAAAGCTGCCCCGTGAGGCTGAGGCCGGTGTAGCGGCTCCAGTAAAAGCCGAAGGTGACGGCAATGGCGATGGCCGCCACAAACGAGGGCACCGAAATGCCGAGCACCGACACGCTCACCAGCACCCGGTCGAGCCACGATTGGGGCCGCAACGCCGCCGCCACGCCCAGCGCCACGCCACCCGTAGCCGCCAGCAGCATAGCCGCCACCGCCAGCCACAAGGTGCCGGGAAAATAGTCGAGTAGCAGCGTCAGCACGTCCTTATTGCTCTGGAAAGAGCGCCGCAAATACGGCACTTTCAGCACCAGCGCCCGCCCCGCAGTGGCCCCAAGCGGCAGCAGCGCCAGCCCGCCGTAGCGGGCGCGGCCGGCCGAGTCCTGCGGGTGCAGGCCCAGCGGCGACACGTCGTTGAGGTAGCCCGCGAGGCGGGCGGGCAGCGGCTCGTTCAGGCCCAAATCGGCGGCGATGGCGGCGCGGGTGGCGGCATCGCCGCGCTGCCCGGCCAGCAGCGCGGCGGGGTCGCCGGGCAGTACGTTGAAGAGGAAAAACACCGTGCAGGCCACGCCCAGCAGCACCAAAAAGCCCTGGGCAACGCGGCGGAGGAGGAAGGCAAACATTCTGTTTTTTGATTTTAGGTATTCGGTATTTGGGTGTTAGGTCTTCGGTTTATGGCTCGTCAAAAACCCAACACCCAATACCGCACACCCAAATACCAAGCATCAAAAGCCGAACATCAACACCAAAAACATTTTATTTGCTAATAACCGCCGTGCCGCCGCTGTCGGGCAGCGGCAAAAACCCAATGCCTTCGGCGGCGCAAAATTCCAGCACGGCCTGATGGGCACCTTTGTACTCGTCGTTGTTGAAGTCGTGGACGAAGATGTAGCCGCCGGGCGACAGGCGGGGGTAGAAAAACCGCAGGCCCTCGAGGATGGGGTCGTACAAATCGGCGTCGAGGCTGACGAAGCAGAAGGTGTCGTCCACGCCTTCGGCGGTGGCCGGAAAGAAGCCTTTTTTAACGATGCACTGCTGCGGGTGAGGCATCTTTTGCAGCACCATTTCCACGCTGGTGTTGGCGAAGTTCTGCTCGCCGGTCGAGAAGCCGCTGGTTTTTTCGGTGGCCACGTCGGCGTGGTCGAAGCCGGCGAAGGTGTCGAACAGATACAGCTTGCGGTCGGTAAAAAGCTGGTTGAGGCGCTTGGCGAAGTCGCCCTGGTACACGCCCAACTCGGCCACGTTGCCGGGCACTTGCTTGGCCATCATCTCCTGAAAGCAGAGCCCGAGCGTGGCGTAGCGCACGTAGTCGAGGTTGGGGGGCAGCGGGGCCGGGGCCGTTTTGTAGTTCAGCGACTTTGTGAAATACAGCCCCTTAGCGGAAAATACGCGGGCGGCTTTCTGAAACAATGCACGGCTGGCACTCATAGCAATAACAACGGGCACGGGCAAAAGAACCCGCGTAAAGGTAACGCGGGTTCTTTTTGGAGCGGCGTTGAACGACTGTACCACCACGCTGTGCTTGGTGGTACAGTCGTTCAACCCTTCCTTAAAACAGCTTCTCCACTTCAAAAAGCGCGGGCACGTCGTGGTAGTGGTACTTGGCCCGCACAACGCCGTTTTGCAGCACCATGAGGCCGGGGTTCGAGCGAATCATGGACTTGAGCACGGTGCCGTCGGCGGTGTAGAAGGGCACGGCCAGGTTCACGTCGTGCCGGAAGGCATCGAACTTGGCGGGGTTGGTGCTGGTGAGGGCCAGGGCCGTGATTTGCTTGCGCGACTTGCCCGCCGCCGTCAGCAGCGCGTTGATTTCCTCGAACCGGTCGCGGTCGGTTTTATTGGTGTTCTGCACGAGCAGAATGAGTTTGTTGCCGGTGAGGATGGTGGCCGTTACGTCGTTGCCGTCGGCATCAAAAACCGTGAAGTCGGTGATTTTGGCGCGGGAGGTTTCGGGGTTGAGTATCGTCATGGCCTGGTATTTCCAGGTGCTGTCGGTGGGGAAGGTGTCGAACTCTTTGGTTTCGCCGTTGCGGACGAACGTGTAGCGGTAGCGGGCCTGCTCCTGGGGCTTGCGCAGGGCCACGAGGTCGTTGCCGACTTTGTAGGGCAGGAAGTCAAAATAAGGCAAATGCCCCAGCGCCCGCACCCCAATGCCCACGGCCACGGCCGTGGCAATGGTCATGTACATGATGCCGGCCGTGCCCCGCGCAAACGAGCGCCGCAAAAACCGCTGGTTGAAAAACACCACTACCCACAACCCCAGCAGCACCAGGTCTTTGGAAAACGATGTCCAAGGCGTGAGCTTGATGAAATCGCCGAAGCAGCCGCAGTCCGTCACTTTGTTGAAGGCAGCGGAGTAGAAGGTGAGAAACGTGAAAAACACCAGCAGCCCGAGCAGCACCCACAGCGTTTGGCGCAGGTGCCAGCGCAGCAGCAGGGCCACGCCCAACACCACTTCGGCCGAGCACAAGAGGACAGAAAGCAGCCGGGTATGGTCTTTGAAAATCAGAAAAAACGAGCCGAAATCGACGGCAAAGACTTCAAAATACTCCTCGAACTTGAGGGCCGTGCCCACGGGGTCGTTGAGCTTGACGAGGCCGGAGAAGATGAACAAGGCCCCCAGCAGAAACCAGCACACCCGCACCAGGTTGCGGAGCGGATGGGCCGTGGGCGGCGTTTCGGGGCCCGCTAGCAGCGGGGCATCGGGGTGGGCGTTGGCGTTTGAGGACATAAGAATTACTGCTGTTACGCGGGGAATTTGAGTGCCTTGTGTTTCAGGTTGTTGCTCGTTGCTTGTTGCCTGTTGCATTCGGGCCTCAAAACCGCTCAGAAGCCACGAACAAGCAACAAGAAACCAGGAACAGCCCGCGTAACATCAGTGAATTGGGCTGACGGGGGCGGTAACGCGGAGGACGAAGGCAAAGTTTTGGGGCGGCTGGGGGTGGCGTGCAACGCCGTTTTGCGCTAGGCGCTGCGCAAAATCAGGGCAAATACGGCGTAGTTGAGCATATCGCGGTACGAGCCCTGCACACTTTCGCTCACGAGCGCCGCCCCGCCGATGTTTTCGAGCTGCTTGACGCGGTGCAGCTTCATTAGAATCAAATCGGTAATCGACTCGACGCGCATCGAGCGCCAGGCTTCGCCGTAGTCGTGGTTTTTGGCCAGCAGCAGGCGGCGGTTTTCGGCGGCTTCGTGGTCGTAGGCGGCGGCCACGGCCTCTGCTGTCATGTCGAGGGGCGTGGCCGGGGGCAGGTGGAGCTGCATCAGGGCGATGAGGCAGTAGTTGATGATGGCCACGAACTCGTCGTTCACGTCGTCGGCCACGAGCTGCACCCCGGTTTCCTGGATGGTGCGGATGCGGTTGGCTTTGATGAAAAGCTGGTCCGTGACGGAGGGCAGGCGCAGGATGCGCCAAGCGGTGCCGTAGTCGTGGGTTTTTTTCAGAAACAGCTCGCGGCACTGGGCCAGGCGCTGGTCGTACTGCTCGGGGGTGGACAATGAGTGAATGAGTGGATGAGCGAATGAGTGAATTAATGGCATGACAACACGAGCGGCAGTGTGCCGATGGGCCAAGCGGGTGCAAGTTCGGCTTGCGGGGCCGATATTGGAGCCGTTGGGCCGCCCCGCCAGTCTGAAACCTCAACTCGCGCCGCCCCACCATCAACTCACTCATTCGCTCATTCACTCATTCACTCATCCACTCATCCACTCATTGACAACAAACCACTCATTGACAATCCTCCGCTCGCCCCACGGGCGCTGGCTCGATTTGCGCCGGCCGCAGGTGCTGGGCATTCTCAACATCACGCCCGACTCGTTTCACGCCGGCTCGCGGGTGGCTACCGAGGCCGACCTGCTGCGCCGGGCCGAAGCCATGCTCACGGCCGGCGCAGCGGCCCTCGACCTGGGCGGTTACAGCACCCGGCCGGGGGCCGACGACGTCAGCCCCGACGCGGAAAAAGCCCGCCTGCTGCCCGCCCTGGCCGCCGTGCGCCGCGAATTTCCGCAGGCATTTCTCTCCGCCGACACCTTCCGGGCCGCCGTGGCGGCCGAAGCCGTGGCCGCCGGGGCCGACCTGGTGAACGACGTGGGCGGCGGCACCCTCGACCCCGAAATGCTGCCCACCGTGGCCCGCCTCGGCGTGCCCTACGGCCTGATGCACCTGCGCGGCACCCCCCAAACCATGACGCAACGCACCGACTACGGCCCCGCCGATGCCGACTTGCTGCCCGCCCTGCTCCGCCACGGGCGCGACCAGCTTGCCGCCCTGCACGCCCTGCCCGGCGGCCGGGCTGTGGACGTACTCTTCGACCCCGGCCTGGGCTTCGCCAAAACCCCCGCCCAAAGCCACGCCCTGCTGCGCCGCCTGCCCGAACTGGCCCCGCTGGGCTGCCCGCTGCTGCTGGGCCTCTCGCGCAAACGGATGGTGTACGGCCCGTTGGGCCGCACGGCGGCCGAGGCCCTCAACGGCACCACGGCCCTGCATATGCTGGCCCTGGCGGGCGGGGCGCGGCTGCTGCGAGTACACGACGTGCGGGAGGCCGTGGAGGCCGTGACGCTGTACGGCGTGGTCTGACGACTTTTTCCAGTCGTCCGACCACTTCGTTGAACGACCAGCCGCAGCATTGTTCAACGAAGTGGTCGGAC
>JANYFQ010000424.1 GCA_025362615.1 Hymenobacter sp.
GACCCGCTGCGTATCATCGCCACCCCGCTCGACACCATTCACAGTAAAGACTTGTTGGTCTTCGTGAAAGCCTACCACGAGCGCGAGCCGCTGGCGGCCGTTGTCGTCGGGATGCCGCGCACCCTGCTCAACGAACCCACCGACGTGACGAGCGCCGTCGTGGGCCTGCTCCGCACCTTGCGCCGCGAGCTGCCCGGCCTGCCCGTCCATGAGCTTGACGAGCGCTACACCTCCAAAATGGCCCACGCCGCCATGCTTGCCGGCGGCCTCGGCCGCAAAGCCCGCCAAAACAAAGCCACGGTGGACAAGGTGAGCGCCACGCTGATTTTGCAGTCGTTTCTGGCACTACCGTAACGCGGGTTTTCAACCCGCGCGCTGGGCCGCAAAGGGCGGTTTTGTTGTTTATTGATTTTGCGGGTTTTGGCCCGTGCTGCTTCACTAACTCGCGGGTTGAAAACCCGCGTTACCCCATGATATACCCCATCGTTGCCATCGGCGACCCCGTGCTGAAAACCAAGGCCAAAAACCTGGCCCCTGACCTGCCCGCCGCCGACGTGCAGAAGCTGGTGGCCGATATGTTCGAAACCATGTACGAGGCGCACGGCGTGGGCCTGGCCGCCCCGCAAATCGGTAAAAGCCTGCGCCTCTTCGTCATAGATTCGGCTCCGATGGTGGAAGCCGACCCCGACGACGAGGACTACGACCCCGCCGCGCCCCTCGAAACGCCCGTGCGCCGTGCTTTCCTCAACCCCCAAATGCTGGCCGAAACCGGCGAAGCCTGGGGCTTCGACGAAGGCTGCCTGAGCATTCCCGGCGTGCGCGAAACCGTGCAACGCTGCCCCGACATCGTGCTGCGCTACGAGGACGAAAACCGCCAACCCCACGAGGAAGCCTTTTCGGGCCTCACCGCCCGCATCATCCAGCACGAGTACGACCACCTCGAAGGCATCCTCTTCACCGACAAGCTCTCGGCCTTCAAAAAGCAACTGCTGAAAGGCAAAATCGCCCGCATCACGAAGGGCGACGTGAAGCACGAGTACCGGATGCGGTTTCCGGCGGCCGGGCGGCGGTAGGGTAGGAGGTATGAGTAAAAATGTCCGTCGCCTCTGGCGGAACAAGTAAATTATCAGAATTTTACTTGTATCTTGCGGCATGGAATACCAGGCCCGCTACCCATTTCCGTTGCCGCTGCTGCCGCCGCCGGTACCGCTCGACTCCCCCATTTTGCTGCGGGCAGTAGCAGCGGCCCGCATCGAACTGGCTGAACTGAAAGGTTATTCTGCGGCTATCCCAAACCCGATGCTGCTGCTTTCGCCGACCTTGATTCGGGAATCGGTGGCCAGTTCAGAGATTGAAAACATCCACACCACCGTGGAGTCGGTGTTGCAGCAGGCGCTGTTCCCCGATACCGAGCGCCGGAGCGCCGACAAGGAAGTGCTGCGTTACAGCGAAGCCTTGCGTTGGGCTACCGCGCAGTTGCCCGAACTGCCCCTGGTGTCGCGGGTGATTGTCGGCATTCAGCAAATCCTGCTTGGCACCAACGAAGCTCGTTACCGGGGCACCCCCAACCAAATCATCAATTCGGCCACCGGTCAGGCGATTTACACGCCCCCAGCCGCCGACCGCCTGCCCGAACTGATAAGCAACTGGGAGCAATACATCAACACGCCCGACCCCGCCGCCGACCCGCTGCTGCGCTGCGTGGTGGGGCATTATCAGTTCGAGGCCATCCACCCCTTCGGCGACGGCAACGGGCGCACCGGGCGCATCCTGATGGTGCTGCAACTGGTGCAGGACGGCTTGCTGACAATGCCCGTGTTGTTCATCAGCGGCTACATCAACCGCCACCGGCAAGACTACTACCGGCTACTGCTGGGCGTAAGTACGCGGGGCGACTGGGAAGCCTTTATCTTGTTCATGCTCAAGGGTTTTGAAGAGCAGGCCCGCGCTACCAAGCAAACCCTGCTGGCGGTGATGGAGCAGTTGAACACCTTCCGGCAGCAGGTGCGGGCGCTGCCCAAACGGGTGCCGGGCGAAGTGGCCGACCATGTATTCGCCTTCCCCGTCACGACTCCCGTGCAAGCCGCCCGCGAACTGGGCATGACCTACAAAACCACCTCGCGCTACCTGGCCGAGCTGACCGCCGCCGGGCTGCTGGAAAACCGCCCGGTTTCGCGGTTTCAGTTCTACTTCAACCGCCCGCTCCTCACGTTGCTCAACCAACTGTAAGCCGCCGGTAGTAGCTTGCTGGCCAGATGAAGAAACGCTATTCCAAACCGCGCCGTGCCCGCCTGCTGGCTTTACTGCTGACGGGCACCTGCCTGCTGCTGCCCGCGCCCCGCGCCGCCGCCTGGGGCTTTTTCGGCCACCGCTTGCTCAACCGGCTGGCCGTGTACACGCTGCCACCCGAAATGCTGGGCTTCTACAAGGCCCACATCGACTATCTTACCGTGAACGCCACCCGGCCCGACTCGCGCCGCGTGGTGGTGCCCGGCGAGGCCCCCAGGCACTTCCTCGACATCGACCGCTACGGCCCCGATGCCCTGACCATCCTGCCCCACAAGTACGCCGATGCCGTGGCCCGCTACGGCGAAGACTCGCTGCTCCGCCACGGCATTGTGCCCTGGAACGTGGCCCTGATGAAGGGGCAGCTCACGGCCGCCTTCCGCCGGCAGGACGGCGATGCCATCCTGCGCCTCTCGGCCGACCTCGGCCACTACGTGGCCGATGCCTGCGTGCCGCTCCACACCACCCGCAACTACAACGGGCAGCTCACCGGGCAGCGCGGCATTCACGGCTTGTGGGAGAGCCGGTTGCCCGAGCTATTGTCCGTCGATTACGACCTTTTCACCGGTCCCGCCCCGCACCTGTCCGATGCCGGCGAGGCCATCTGGGCCGCCGTGGCCCGCTCCAACGCCGCCGTCGATTCGGTGCTCACGTTCGAGCGCGAGCTGACGGCCACCTTCCCCACCGACCAGAAATACGGCTACGAGCAGTGCGGCAACGTCACCGTCCGCACGTACTCCCGCGAGTTCAGCCGGGCCTATCACGCCCGCCTCAACGGGCAGGTAGAGCGGCAGCTGCGCTACGCCACCCGCCTCATCGGGGCCTTCTGGTACACCTGCTGGGTCGATGCCGGCTCGCCCGACCTGGGCAAGCTGCCCGCCCAGCCCTCGGCCGACGAGCAGCTCCGGCTGGCCCAGGAGGCCAGGCAAGCCGCCGCCGCGCCCGTGGTGAGCGTGCCGGGGCACGAGGAGTAGAGCGGTTTTCAAAACGGTGTACCACCAAGCTGTGTTGCCACCGGAGGGGTCTCGCGTAGGCTGCCCTGGAACGGCATTGTTCAACGCGAGACCCCTCCGGTGGCAGCACAGCTTGGTGGTACACCGAATGCGTACACCAACCCCGACACCCCGCTAGCCCTGCGCCGTAGCCTGCGACAGCTCCCAGCGCAGCGCATCGATGGTTTCCTGCTTGTGCAGGGCCGCGATGCGGATGCTTTCGGCGCGGCCGTTGGCCTGCCAGCGGCCCACCACGTAGCCCAGCAACGCGCAACCCAGCCCCAGGCCCAGCAGCAGCACGAGGTCAATCTTTGTAAGCATTTCCATGCCCCAAAATTACGGGGTCAATGGTCAAAATCAAAACAAAGCTGAATTACCAATTCGCTAAACAATAGCGTCTCTGTAAAGTCACACTTCTACTTTCAGCGTGGCCGGGCGCTTGGTTATTTCGAACAGTTCGCCGTGGGGCACGATGGTGATTTGGCCGTATTCTTCGAGCAGCATTTTGTAGGCCGCTGCCACGGGGCGGGGCTTGCGGTCGAGGTCGTAGAGGCCGCAGGGGTTCACGGTGCCTACTTTGCGTTCGAGGCCCTTGTCCCAGTCAATTTGGTCGATGAGCGAGTACCACGTAAAGCCCAGCACGGGTACGCCGTCCTTTCTCATTCTCAGAATGTTTACCCACTGCTTCCAGAGCCAGGTGGGGCCGTCGTGGGGGTCGAGGATGTTGGTTTCGGTGTGCATCACGGGCTTGCGGTAGCGCAGGTAGTAGTCGTGGGTGATGGTGTACCAGCCCAGCACGTCCATGCTCGTGCAAACCTGCCCGTCGGGGAGGATGATTTTCTCGTTGCGGCCGTAGTAGTCGTTGCCCATCACCTGGTAGCCGGGCGGCTCGCCGGCCATGAACCACTCGTACTCGCGGCGCGTCAGGCCATTGTCGTAAAGGTAGTTGAGCACTTCGCCGTCGGGGTGATGGGCGTAGAGTAAGTCGAGGGCCACGAAGCGCAACTGGTTTTCGAGCTGCACGGCCGGCGTGCGCGTGGCCCGCAGCTCGTGGGTAAACTCGGCCGATTCGCTCTGCACGATGATGCAGTCGGGCCGCTGCCGGGCAATTTGCTGGGTGCCCATGATGCTGGCCGCCACCAGGTGCTTGAGGGCCGTCACGAAGCCCTTATCGGTGCGCAGTTGCTCGTTCCAAATCCCGTCCTTCGCCGAGAGCTTGGCCGTGACGTAAATTTCGTTTATCGGCGTGTAAAACCGCACCCAGGGGTAGCGCTGGGCCACGGCCCCGCAGTAGTCGGCAAAATGCACGGGCAGCTCGGGGTTCTGAAAATTGCCCAGCCAGTCGGGCACCCCGAAGTGCAGCAGGTCCAGAATCGGCTCGATGCCGAGGCGCTGCATTTCGGCCATTGCCTGGTCGGCAAATGTCCAGTCGTAGTGGCCGGGGCCGACGTGACATTTGTAGTACGGCAGGCCGTAGCGCAGCACCTTGAGCCCCATTTCCTTCACCAGCGCCAGGTCTTCTTTGAAGCGGTTGTAGTGGTCGCATTCTTCGAGCAAATCGCGGCGGGTTTTGCCGTGGTCGATGGTGGGGTAGCTGCACTCGATGCCGGTGGCGAACATGAAGTTGTTGGGCAGCCCGGTGGGCAGCCCGCTGCCGTTGCTGCCCGTGGCCCCGCCGTACTGGTCGCCCTCGTAGTGGCCGCTGCCAAAATGGGTTTTGATGCTGGTGAGAAAAGATTTCATGAGGGGAAGGGAGGACGAACTAATGAGCTGCTATTACGCGGGCTGTTTCTTGTTTCTCGTTGCTTGTTCGTTGCTTCCGAGCGGTTTTGAGGCCCGAAGGCAACAAGAAACAAGCAACGAGCAACAAGCAACGAGAAACACAAGGCACTTAAATTCCCCGCGTAACATCAGCTAATGAGCATGATTTCGCGCACAAAGCGGAGAGGGGACGTTTTTGCGAAGCGAATGCTTGGGTGGCGGCACCGTAGCGGCTGGCGCGCGTTTTTAACGCGCTGCCTACTGGCTTCGCGTCTCCGACGCGCGGTCAGGCTCGCGCAAAGGTCGGCCCCACTCGTTCAAGCCGC
>JANYFQ010000434.1 GCA_025362615.1 Hymenobacter sp.
CGAAGATTTGCACCTTCGGGGCGTCGAGCATCCCCCAGGTGCGGTCGGCCAGCAGCATGGCCAGCGAGTAGGCTTCTTCGCCGGTGGCGCAGCCGGCCACCCACACGCGCACCTCGCTCTCGGCGGTTTTGCGGCTGAAAATGGCCGGCAGCACGTCTTGCTCCAGGGCCGCAAACGGCTTTTTGTCGCGGAAGAAATTGGTGACCGAGATGAGCAAATCTTTCAGCAGGGCCTGGCACTCTTCCGGGTGCTGCTGCAGGTAGGCCGCGTAGCTGGGCAGGTCGGGCAGGCCGCGCACGTTGATGCGCCGCTCGATGCGCCGCAGCAGCGTGGCCCGCTTGTAGTTGGTGAAGTCGTGGCCGGTGCGCAGGCGCAGGTGCGTGAACACCTCGCGCAGGGCCTGCTGCTGCTGCTCGGGCCGGTTTTCGGCCTCCTCCGGGATTTCCACCGTGCCCAGGCTGTTGCGGTACGCCAGGATGCGGCCCGGAATGTCGGCCACCGGCAGCACCTCGTCAATCAGGTCGGTGGCGATGGCGTTGCGGGGCATCTCGTTGAACTCGGCCTCGCGCGGGTTCTGCACGTAGGTCACGCCCCCCATTTCCTTGATGCGCTTGAGCCCCATCGAGCCGTTGGCCCCCGTGCCCGAGAGCACCACGCTCACGGCCCGCGCTCCGTAGGCGTCGGCCAGGCTCCGAAAGAAGATGTCCACGGGGGCGCGCCGCTCTTCCACGCGCAGGTTAGGCAGGGGCACGATGAAGCCGTCTTCGAGCACCAGGTGCTGGTCGGGCGACACCACAAAAACGTGGTTGGGCTCGATGGCCACCTTTTCCTGCACCTGCGTCACGGGGATGGCACTCACCGATTGCAGCACCTCGGCCAGCTTGCTGTCGTGGTTGGGCGAGAGGTGCAGAATCACCACGTAAGCCATGCCCGAGTCGGCGGGCACGTGCTCAAAAAACTCGCGCAGGGCCTGAATGCCGCCGGCCGAGGCACCCAGGCCCACGACGAGAAACCCGCGCGGCTGGTCCGAAAAATCAGGGGTGAGGGGGGGAGTCATAGGGAGTGGTTGTCGGCGGCCCGGCGCGGGGGGCCGGTGGGTTGCCTCGGGTGCGCACCGGCCGGGCCGGTGCCAGAATGCCCCAAAGGTCGAGACAAAAACACCGTGGTCGTGCTCGCGGTCGGCCGCTGCCCTTTCCTCCCAGGCCGCGAGCCCAGGTTTCACGTACGCCCCCCTTACGCGCCCGCCGCTTCCTCCGCTTCTTTGCGCAGGCTGTTGGTGGTGAGCTGCTCGTGGCTGAACACGGTGCGGCGCACAATTTCGGCCCGGCTCTCGGCTTCCTGGGCCTTCTGAAAGCACACGGCGGCCAGCTTCGGCTGGTTGCGCTCGGCGTAGTGGTCGCCCAGGTCGTTGAGCAGCAGGATGCTTTCCTCGACCCCCCGGATGGCGCTCCACAGCGTTTCTTCCACGTTTTCGGTGATGGAGACGAGCAGGCTGTCGGCCGAAAAGGCGTGCCCGGTGTGGCAGCGGTAGCGGATGAGGTCGCCGTCGGCGATGGCCGAGAGCACCCCGTGGCACTCCGGGCAGGCGTAGCGGGTGGGCCGGCCCAGCAGCAGTACGCCCCGGTCCAGGGCGTGGTCGTCGGCGGCGATGCGCGTTTCCAGGGCCGTTTTTTTCTGCTCTTCCATGTCCGGTTCCTGCGTTTCGGCCACCGTTTCGGCCGTTAATTTAACCAACAAAGCGGCCATTTCGGCAATGGGCAGCCGGTAATCGACGGCCACGGCGGCCAGCGCGTTCTGGGGCATCGAGGGCACTTCGGCCTCGCTGGGTTCCTGCACAATGGCCAGCCCGCCCCGGTTCTTGATGGTCCACAGCCCGGCCGTGCCGTCGTCCAACGCCCCGGACAACACAATGCCGATGACCCGCGGCCCGTAGATGTAGGCAGCGGACCGAAACAAGGGGTCCACGGCGGGGCGGAAGCGGTTTTCCTTGGGCCCCCGCGCCACCCGCACGTAGCCGTGCTCCAGCAGCAGGTGCTTGTCGGGGGGGGCCACGTAAATGTGGTTGCTGGCAATGGGCTCGCGGTCGAGGGCAGTGGTGGCGAGCAGCGTTTTCTGGCGGTTGATGACCTGCGGCAGCACCCCCGTCACGTCGGGCGACATATGCCAGACGATGAAAATGGCGGCGTCCAGGTCGGGCGGCAGCAGGGCCGTCAGCGCCTTGATGGCCTCAAATCCGCCCGCCGAAGCGCCGATGACGATGATGTTTCTTTTTTCCATAAGCAGCGCGTTGCGACGGGTCGGGGTGGGAATCTGGCAGCCACGCTTCGCTTGCGGGGCGCGGGCAAACGGAAATGTAAGCGGACGAAAGTGCCCAGGATGGCGGTGGTACGGGGCAAGGCATCGCCGCCCCTGGCACGGCCCCCGTCGTTATACTCCGGCCGGCCGCATTCGGTTGGTGCCGTGCTTGCGCCTGCTGGCCCCGCTGGCCCACACAACAATTTTGTATTTCCCCAATTTGGTTTACGAGAAACTACAGCCGTGCAATTACTGCTTTCTGGAAGCAAACCCGATACTGTGTCGAACAAACGGGTTGAACGCCTGTAAATTTCGAGGGCCGAATAAATCCTGTCAGGGCACTTCATTTGTTTTGGGTCGGGCGCATTTTCAGAACCCAAAGTGCCCTGTGAGCCAACGGAGGCCCACGGCTCATTTTGTAGGTGTTCAATCTATTCCAGCAGCGGCAGGGTGGCGTGCCCAATTGCCGTAACTTGGCAACACGGCCACTCCCCCACCACTCCGCATACGCAGCCCATGATTCCGCTTATTTTCCATACTTCCCGCCTCACGGTGCTGGCTGCGAGCCGGGCGCTGCTGACCGCCGAGCTGCACAAGCCGCAGTATTTTCCGATGTTGCTGGGTGCGGCCCTGCCCGCCGAGTGGCCCACCGGCGAGTACGACCGCGCCGCCATGCAGTTCTTTCTGGAGCAGCTCACGGCGGGTGGGCGCACTGCTGCCGGCTGGTACGGCTGGTACGCCCTGCGGAAGGCCACCGAGCAAGTGCCCCGCACCCTGGTAGGAGCGGGGGGCTTCATGGGGCCACCCGATGCGGCCGGCCTGGCCGAAATCGGCTATTCCATCGCCGCCGACTGGCGCGGGCAGGGCCTGGGCACTGAGTTGGTAAGTGGTTTGGTGCAGCACGCGGCCGATACCGGGGCAGTACGGCGGCTGCTGGCGCACACGACGGCTGATAATAAGCCTTCGCAGGGGGTGCTGGTGGCCAACGGCTTCGCCGCGACGGGTTTTGACGAAGATGACCGGCTGCGCTTCGAGCGGGCCGTGGGGCCGGGCGACACAGCCGGACGGGCTTAGGGCGATGCACCGCTTGGTGGTGCATCGCCCCGGCGGCGGTAAATTGCGGCCGTTCGGCCTCTTACCTCACTTCCTGGTTTTTACTGATGAACGTCGCTTTCGAGCAATTGCCGCCTTCGG
>JANYFQ010000477.1 GCA_025362615.1 Hymenobacter sp.
GCTTGCAGGTCAAGGCTTTGGGTGGCGGTGTGGTTGCCGAGGTTGTCGCCAGCAGGCGCGGGGTTGATGAACACCCAGGCCGCCAACGGCCCGCTGCCGCCGAAGTACCAGAAGCCCTCGGGCGCGTCGGTCTGGTACACCATCAGCCCCTGGGGCGGCGCGGCAATGGCCGCCCGCTGCGCCCCCGTGAGGCGCGGAATGAGCACACCCCGGTCGGTGGCGCTGATGTCGAGGGCGGCCCCGGCGGCGGGCGTGGTGGTGCCGATGCCCACGCTCTGGGCGCGGGCCACGGGGCCAGCCATCAGCCCCAAAGCCAGCACAACGCCAGTCAAAAAGAGTATAGTCCATTTGTTTTTCATCTGTTTGAAGCCATTAAATGAGCAGAAAATGATTCCGATTAACCCGCTATTTGCCCGCCGCCCCAGCCAGCCAGGCGGCGAGTTCGGCCTCGGTTTTCACCTGGGTGCCCTGCCCGGCCACGTAGTACCACTTGCCGCCTTGCTTCACGAAGGTTTCGGTGCGGATGACGCGGGTGTGCAAATCGCCGTGGGGCGAGCCGAAAACCACATCGGTCTGCTTGGTGCGGATGGCCGTGGTGCCGTTGAAAATCCGCAACAGCTCGGTGCCGGGGGTGGGCGTTACCGATTTGAAGGTCAGCTTATATTCCTCAAAAGCCTTCAGCTCCGCCGCCGTGCCGTAGTAGAACCGGCCCTCGGCCCCGATGCCCACGTAGTTGTCGTTCAGTGAGAGGGCCGGGTCGAACACGTTGCCAATGAGGGCCAGCGCCCGGCGGTCGTCGGGGTAGTCGGTGGTGGGGTATTTACCAGCGGGCACCGTTTGGGCCAGCGCGGGCCGGGCGGCAGCGGCAGCCAGCACCAACAGGATAGCGGCGGCGGGCAGCAGGCGGAAAGCGGGGTTGGTTGGCATCGGAAGAAGGTGGAAAAGAGCTTGACGGGAAAGTTGATGGTCGAAGCCTGCGCCCGTCAGAGGGTCAGCGGCGGCCCCACTATTTTGAGGTCGTGGCGGGCGAAGAGAGCGGCGGCCTCGGCGGGCGTGGGCGCCCCCTTGATGTTGCCCGATTCCTGGAAAAAGGCTTCCATGCTGCCGGCGGGCTGAAACAGGAAAAACATCCGCCCCTCGGCCGACACCTGGGCGAAGGCGTGGGGCACCTGCCGGGGCGCAAACACGGTATCGCCGGCCGTGGCCCGGAACTTCTGGTCGCCAACCTGGAATAAATACTCGCCGGCCACGATGTAAAACACCTCGTCCTGGGCCAGGTGAATGTGCAGCGGCGGCCCGCCCTGGTCGCGGCCCGTAAACTCAAAAATGCTCAACGCCCCGCCCGTGTCCTGGGCGGCTACCTTCAGGTCGTTGGTGCTGGGGCCGAGCCGGGTTTGCTGGCCGAGGCGGGCGGCCTGGGCTTTGGTTACGTAGCCGGGGCTGCGCTTGGGCGGGGCGGTGGCCCCGAGGGTGGCCAGCGGCAGCGCGGCCGAAGCGGCGGCCGTGGTCAGGAGGAATTGGCGGCGTTTCATTCGACAATAAGCAGGGGTTTTGATGAAATCGGGGCGGCCCACCGGCGCGGTGGCAGCGGCCCCAAAACTTCGACAAAATTCCCCCGGCCCGCCCCCGGCCGGCTAGCGTTTTTGCGCCGTTTTCGTTCCCTTTTGGTGCATCGGCCCCGCCCGGCGAGGCCACCGGGCAGGATGCTGGCCCGCAACCACCGAGTGGGCCTACGGCGCGGCGGGCCGCTGCACCGCGCTGGGCACCAGCCCAAACTGCCGCACAAACGCCGTGCTGAAGTGCGACGGCGACCCGTAGCCCACCCGAAACGCCACTTCGCCCACCGTCAGGGGCTGGGTTTGGAGCAGGTGCCGGGCCAGGGCCAGGCGGGTGCGGCGCAGCAGGTCGCCGGGGCTTTGGCCGGTCAGGGCCTTGAGCTTGCGGTTCACCTGGGTGCGGCTCAGGGCCAGCGCCTCGCTAAGTTGGTCTACGCCGAAGCCTTCGTCGGCCAGGTGCTGGTCGAGCAGGGCGGCCACCCGGCGCAAAAACTGCTGGTCGAGGGGCGGCAGCGCGGCCAGGGCGGCGGGGTCGGCGAGGGGGTTGGCGGGCGGGGCGGCGGGCGGGGCGGTTTCGGCAGCGGCCAGGAGCACCGCCGGAGCCCGCCCGAACCGCTGCTGCACCCGCTGGCGCAGGGCCAGCAGGTTGCGGACCTGGGCTTGCAGCTCGCGGGGGTTGAAGGGCTTGGCCAGGTAAGCGTCGGCCCCGGTTTCAAGCCCTTCGAGCTTGTCGTCGGCGCTGGCGCGGGCAGTCAGCAGCACCACCGGGATGTGGCTGGTGGCCTCAGCGCTTTTGAGGGCGGCGCAGAGTTCGTAGCCGCTCAGGCCGGGCATCATTACGTCGCTCACTATCAGGTCAGGCACTTCGGCGCGGGCCAGGGCCAGGCCGCTGTCGCCGCCGGGCGCTTCGAGCAGGCGGTAGCCGGCCGGGGCCAGCGTGGCCCGCACGAAGGCCCGCACGTCGGCGTTGTCTTCCACCAGCAGCACCAGCGGCGCATCGTCGGCGGGTTGGTGGAGTGGTGGGGTGGTGGATTGGCGGGTTGGCGGGTTGGCGGGTTGATGGGGTTCGGAGCCGCTGGGTGCCACCGCCGCAGAAGCTGCTGCCGGTTCGGCCGCCGCCGCCAGGCCCTGCGGCAGCCACACGCTGAACGTGGTGCCCTGGCCCGCCGTGCTTTCCACCGCCGCCGTGCCGCCGTGCAGGGCGGCCAACTCGCGCACCAGCGCCAGGCCCAGCCCGGTGCCCGCGTGGGCCTCGCCGCCGCCCGGCACTTGGTAAAACCGCTCGAACAGTCGGGCCAGGTGTTCGGGGGCGATGCCGGGGCCGGTGTCGGCCACCGCGAACCGCACCCCGGCCGGGGCGGTGGCCGTGGCGGGCGTGGCGGCCACCGCCACCCGCACCCGCCCGCCGGCCGGGGTCAGCCGCAAGGCATTGGCCAGCAAATTATCGAGCATTTCCTCCAGCTTGGCCGCGTCGAACACCAGCGGCAGCGGGCCGGGCGGCACCTCGGCCAGCAGGGCCACGCCGTTGCCATCGGCCAGCGAGGCAAACTGCCCCACCGCCTGCCGGGTGGCCTGGGCGGCATCGCCGGCCGTGGGCCGCAGCCGCAAGGCCCCGGCTTCGAGCTTGCTCAAATCGAGCAGTTGCGTCACCAGCCGCAGCAGCTTGCGGGCGTTGCGGCGCACGAGGCTGCCCTGCGCCCGCACGGCCGGGCTGGGGTCAGCGGCCAGCGTTTCGGCCGGCCCCAAAATCAGGGTGAGCGGGGTGCGAAACTCGTGGCTGACGTTGGTAAAAAACGTGGTCTTGAGGCGGTCGAGCGCCTGCAAGTCGGCCAGGCGCCGGGCTTCCAGGGCCTGGACGGCGCGTTGGCGGGCGCGTTGCCAGCGGCCAAAGCCCAGCAACAGCAACAACAGCCCGGCCGCGCCGCCCAGCCCGGTCCAGCGCAGGGTTTTTTGGCGGTTTATCTCGGCCTCGGCCGCCGCCTGCCGCCGCCGCTGGCTGGCCCGCAACGCGGCTTCGTGGTGCTGGTTTTCGTCGGTGAGGCGCTGCACCAGGGCCGCCCGCCGGGTGGCTTCGGTCGAGAGCGAATCGCGCCCGGCGATGTAGTTTTTGTAATTGGCCAGGGCCGGGCCGGGCTGCCCCAGGGCCGCGTAGCTGGCGGCCCGCACCCGTGCCACGTTGGTGGTCATGAACAACACTTTTTGCGGTCCCATCGCGGCTTCGGCCCGCGCCGCGTACGCCAGGGCACGGGCCGGGTGGTTCAGGCGTTGCTCTACGTCGGCCATGTTGAGCAGGGCCTTGCCCACGGCCGCTACCGCCCCCAGGCCGCTGCGGTCGAGGGCCAGCACCCGCCCAAACGACTGCCGGGCCGCCAACAGTTCGCCCCGCGCCAACTGCACCTTGCCCAGTACGCCGTAGGCCGGCAGTTGCTCGAACACCTCGCCGCGCCGGTCGGCCAGCCGGGCGGCGCGGGCGGCGTGGGCCTCGGCGGTGGGCAGGCGGCCTTGGTTGAGTTCGGCCGTGGCCAGGGCCATCAGCACCGAGGCCATGCCCAGGGTGTCGGCGCTTTGCTCCAGCAGGCGCAGGCCGCGGCGGCAGTAGCGTTCGGCGGTGGCATCGTCGTGCTGCGAGGAATAATAGAGGGCGGCATCGCACAAAAAATCGGACGCGGCCCGCCCGGCGGCGGCGGTGGGCGGCAGGTGGTCAAGCAGCCGCAGGCCGCGCTGGTTGGTGGCCAGCACCCGGCGGTGGTCGTTGCTGCTGAAATAAATCGAGGCCAGGCTGCTCAGTACCGGTATTTCGCGCGGGCCGTCGTGCAGGCCGTGCCACAGGGTGGCCGCGCGTTCGAGGCAGGCCGTGGCGCTGTCCACGCGGTTGAAGAAGTAGTGGGCGCGGCCCAGTTGGGCCAGGGCCTCGGCCTGCGCCCCCCGCAACGGCCCCCGCAGCGCCGCCGGGGCCGCTGGCAGGGCGCGGGTGGCCCCGGCCAGGCTGCGCCGGTAGTAGTACACCGAGCTGTCGGGGGCCTCCGCTTCTTCGGCCAGGGCCAGGTAGAGGCGGCAACGGGCCGTGTCGGTGCAGGCGCGGCGCAGGGCCTCGCGCAGCCGGGTTTGGGCGGGCGTTTGGCCGGGCGTTTGGGCGGTGGCCAGCCCCCCGGCCAGCCCCAGCAGCAGGGCCAGCAGCAGGGCCAGCCAACGGCCGGCAAACGCGAAAACTAAAGTACGGTAAGATACCACGATAGCCCAAAGGTAGCGCCTGCACGTACCCAGCCGTCCTGGCCCGGCCCCTCCCACCGCAACCCCGGAAACTGCCCCAACGCCCTCCGAAGCCGCTTTGCCTTCCTCCGAAGCCGCTTTGCCCCCCTCCGAAGCCGCTTTGCCCGCCTCCGAAGCCGTTTTGCCTCCCTCCGAAGCCGCTTTGCCCGCCTCCGAAGCCGCTTTGCCTCCCTCCGAAGGGCAGACCCGATGCTGTGGAATAATGCGTTAAGTTTGTGCCCGAACGGGCAACGCGGCCCGCTCCATTTCCCCCATCTCCCCGCCGTGGACAAAGAGCAAGAAAACCAGAACCGCATGGGCGGCATCCTCGATGCCTTCCTCGAAACCCACAGCCTGGCGGCCAGCGCCGTGGCCGTGACCGAAGCCGCCGACGTGCGCGCGGCCTACGCCCTGGTGCAAACCAGCATCGGCCAGGGCACCACCGACACCCGCGAAAACACCGACGACGCCGGCACCGCCGAAACCCGCCTG
>JANYFQ010000620.1 GCA_025362615.1 Hymenobacter sp.
GGTGGCGGTGCTCGTGACGGGCGCAACGCCCGGTGCCGACACCACCACGGTGTAGCCCGTAGCGCCCGCGGCGGGCGTAAACGTCAGCGTGGCCGTGTTCTGGCCGAGGTTGCCCGCGCTCAGGCCCGTGATGGCCGGGCAGGGGGGGAAGGGCGTGGTGAAGGTGACAGCCACGGCCGCCGAGGTCTGGGCCGAGGCGCAGTTGGTGGTGACGGTGGCCGTGTAGGTAGTGCCAGGGGTCAGGCCCGACAAGGCCACGGGCGAAGCCGTAGCCGTGCTGGTGACGGTAGCGCCGCCCGCAGGCGTCACGCGCACGGTGTAGCCCGTGGCGGTAGCCGCCGCCGTAAACGTCAGCGCAGCCGAAGTGGGCGTGAGGCTGCCCGCGCTCAGGCCCGTAACGGCCGGGCAGGGCGGGAAAGGCGTGGTGAACGTCACGCTGACGGCCGTGGAGTTCAGCCCGGCGGCGCAGTTCTTCGTGACGGTGGCCGTGTACGTAGTGCCGGGGGTCAGGCCCGACAGGGCGACGGGCGAGGCCGGGGCCGTGCTCGTGACGGCAGTGCCGCCGGCGGGCGTGACGCGCACGGTGTAGCCCGTGGCGCCCGCGCCGGCCGTAAACGTCAGCGCGGCGGAAGTGGGGGTGAGGCTGCCGGCGGTCAGGGCCGTTACCGGGGCGCAGGTGGCCGGGGCGCTGAAGGTCAGCTTCACGTAGTCGAGGGTGCCGACGTCGGCTCCGGCGTTGTCGGTCACGGTGAAGGTCCAGGTGCCGTTGGGCGTGCCACTAAAGCCGGTGAGCGGGTTGTCCGGAGCAAAGGGGCCAATGAAGGGGGCCGCGCCGCTAACCAGGGTGGCCGTGTTGGCATCGGCCAGCGAGGTCACGTCGGTGGGGCAGTTGGCGGCGTTGCCAAAGTTGTCGCCGCTGCCGCCGCGCCGTTGCGAGAGCACGACGGTTTGCCCGGCGGGCGACGTCAGCGAGACAATCAGGTCACCATCAAAGGTGTGGGTGATGATGAAGTCCACGGCCTGCAAGGTGCCCGTAACGCCGCTCACCGTGATGGGGTACGACACCGAGCCGGGTACGCCGCCCGCGTTGTCGGGGATGGGCAGGGCCAGGCCGCACACGCCGCCGAAGCTCACCGTGTTGCCGGGCGGCGTGGTGGTGGTGAAGGTGACGGTGGCCGCCGTGGAGGTTTCGCCGGCGGGGCAGTTGGCCGTCACGGTGGCCGTGTACACCGTGCCGGGGGTCAGGCCGGTCAGGGCGACGGGCGAGGCCGTGGTGGTGCTTGTGGCGGTGGCGCCGCCGGCGGGCGTGACGCGCACGGTGTAGCCCGTGGCGGCCGACCCCGGCGCGAAGGTCAGCGTGGCGCCGGTGCTGTTCACGCCGGTAGCCGTCAGGTTGGTGGGCGGCGGGCAGGTGAGGGGTGCGCCCAGGGCCACGTTCACGGCCAGGCGCGAGTTGAGCGTCGTCGTGTTCACATCAACCCAGGTGGTGCCGTTGGTGGTGGTGTACACAAACACGCCGGGTCGCAGCGGCACCTCCGTTTGGTACGACACGGCCAGGTTGGTGGCCGTGATGGCCTTGATGCCGACAAAAAAGTTGCCTGCCGGGATGGCAATGCTCGGGATGGTCACCACGTCGTCGCCCCCGGCGGCCGGGCGCGGGCGGGTGGGCGAGGTGTAGAGCGCCGTGCCCGGCGTGCCGCCGGCCCCGCTGGCATTGTACACCACCACCTGGTAGGTGGCGGCGGCCACGGCCCCGTTGAAGTTGGTGGTGACGACGTTGAGCGCACCCGCCGTGGCGGCGGTGTAGCGCACGGCCAGCACGGCATCGGCGGCGGCAATGCCGGCGCCGCCCACGTAGGTGCTGCCCTGGATGTAGCTCATCTCGCCGGCCGTCACGAGCTGCGTGGCCACCTGGCTGTTGTTGGCGGCCACGTCATCGGCCGGTACGCTCACGGTCACGGTGTTGGTGCCGGTGGTGCCCACCACGGGGTAGCCGGTAAAGGTGACGGTGGTGCTGGCACCGGGGGCCAGCGTGGCAATGGTCTGGGAGTTGGTGAAGGTCGTGGCGCCGCTCACGGTCAGCGTTACCACTTTGTTGGTGAGGGCGACGGTGCCGGGGTTGCCGACGACGGCCTGCACAACGTGGGGCGAGCCATACGCGCTCGCCACTTTGCCCAGCGTGTACACCACGGTCACGGCTGCGTCGTTGTTGGCCAGCACCGTGGGGGCAAAGCGGTAGGTGCGGCCCGCATCGGGCGGGGCGGCGTTGCGGAAGTTGTGGGTGCTGCCGGTGTAGTTGCCCGTGATGAAGGTAGTGGCCGTCCAGGCCGCCGCGCCGGTCGTTTTGCTGCCCAGCACGGTTTGGCCGGCGGCTGCGCCCGACCCTTTGATGCCCACTATCGGGAAGCGGCTCACGGCCGTGGCCGCCGAGGCCGTGGCCGTGCCGTACACAAACTCGATGTTGTTGCTGCCTTCGTAGAGCCTGGCCTGGAAGCTGAAGTTGCTGTACTGCGTGTTGGAAGGCGTGGCGTCGGGCTTGTCGCGCACGTTTTTCCACTGCACCGTACACACCCGGTTGGGGGCCGTGCCCGTCGTTGCTACCCGGTACTCGGCCACGCCGGTGCCCGGCTCAAGGTCGAAGTTGAAGGGCATGACCAGGTTCACGTCGGCCGGGTCGGTGCTCGTGACGGGGCTGACGGTGGTGCAGCCGGCCACGTTGCACAAAAACAGGTTGGCGGCCGACGGTGCGGTAGCCCCGAGCTTGATGAAGCCGTTCGTGCTCAGCACAAACTGCGTGAAGGTGGCCCCGTTGTAGCCAAAGGTGAAGCCGATGTTCTGGGCGGCCGAGTTATCGTCGTCGTTGTTGGCCGTGCTGATGGCCGTGCCCGCAGTGCCGAGGTCGGTGTAGGTGCCGGCCACGTTGGCGGCCCCGGCCACGGCGTAGTTGAGGGCCTGGGCCTGGGCCGTGGTGCCGGCCAGCAAGCCCGCCAGCGCCAACGCGCCGCCTGCGGCCCACTGCCGGAAGGGTAAGGGTGTTGTCATCTTAATAGGGGGGGTAAAGAAAAGAAGGCGTTCCGGGCACCTTGCCCGGTGGGTGAATCAAGGCGCAATATAGGCAGTTTTTCCGGCAATGCCGGCGCTGCTGGCGCGCGGGTTAAACAGCCGGTCAACGGCCAAGCGCCCGCTGGCACGCGTTTTTAACGCGCTGCCCCCTGGCTCCGCGTCTCTGACGCGCGGGTTGAACGAGGCCGCCGCCCGGTTGCCCACTGCCCGGACGTTCTAACCGCGCGTCGGAGACGCGGTGCCCGGCGGCAGCGCGTCTCCGACGCGCGCCAGCAGGCGGTTGCCCACTGCCCGGACGTTCTAACCGCGCGTCAGAGACGCGGTGCCAAGGGGCAGCGCGTTAAAAACGCGTGCCAACACTTGGTTGCGTCGCGCCAGCAACTGGTTGCGTCACGTCCGCATCACACCCTCCCTTGCGCCCCGTACCTTCGCCCCATGCTTCTCCTTGCCCTGCAAACCCCCGCCGAGGCCGTGGCCGCCGATGCCCGCCTGCGCCGCCTCACGCCCACGCCTGCCCAGTTGGCGGCCTTCGACAAGCAGCTTGCCCGCCTGCTCAAGCACCTCGACCCCGACAAGATTGAGCGCCACGGCGAAACCCACATCCTCGACTTCCTGCGCGAAACCACGCCCTTCCTCGACCCCAACGAGCCCGGCGAACGCTACGGCAACGTAAACGGCAAGCGCGACCTCGTGCTCCACCTCGGCGACACGGCCACCTCGCCCGTGGCCGTGCTCATCGAAGTCAAAGGCCCCAAAAACCGCAAGGAGATGCTGGCCCCCGACGACCTCAACCGCAAAGCCTTCCAGCAGCTGCTGCTGTATTACCTGGAGGACCGCGCCGACGACCGCGCCGACGACTTCCGCCGCCTCGTCGTCACGACGGGCTTCGAGTGGTACATCTTCGACGCCCAGGACTTTGATGTGCTCTTCTGGAAGAACGCCGCCCTCCGCCGCGCCTTCCGCGACTGGCAGCAGCGCGCCAAAGGCGCCGCCGACACCGCCTTCTTCTACGAGCGCATTGCCGCGCCCCACCTGGCCGCCGCCGCCGGCACCCTGCGGGCCACCCGCGTGGTGCTGGCCCCCGCCGCCGCCCTCGCCCCCGCCGCCCTCGCCGACCTGTGGCGCATCTTCGGGCCCGGCTACTTGCTCAAAGACTTCCCCGTGCAGCGGGCCGATGCCAACACCCTCAACCAGGAGTTTTACACCGAGCTGCTCTACCTCATGGGCTTGCGCGAGTACGTGGCGGGCGGCGTGCGCCGCATCGGCCGCTGCCCGGCCGGCGAGCGGCAGGCCGGGGCCCTGCTCGAAAACATCCTCTACCAGATGGACATCGGCCACGACCTGGGCCGCCTCGCCCCCGAAGCCCTCGCCGACTACGGCCCCGACCCCGCCCGGCAGCGCGAAGAAGTTGCCCTCGCCCTGTGCCTGATGTGGGTCAACCGCCTGCTCTTCCTCAAGCTCCTCGAAGGCCAGCTCCTGCGCTACCACCCCGACGCCCACGCCGCCGAGTTCCGCTTCCTCACCCTGGCCCGCCTCCCGGAGTACGACGAGCTGAACCGCCTCTTCTTCGGCGTCCTCAACCGCCCCCCCGCCCAGCGCCCGCCCGACGTGCAGGCCGCCTTCCGCGCCCTGCCCTACCTCAACTCGTCCCTCTTTCAGCCCGCCCCTTTGGAGGAGCAGGTGCTCTACATCCGGGAGCTGAACGACCGCGTGGGCCTGCGGCCGATGGCGGGCTCGGTGCTGAAGAAGAAGGGGGCCCCGGCCGTGCCGGTGGTGCCGGGGCAGCCCGAAGAGTGGGGGGCGCTGGGCTACTTGCTGCTGTTTCTGGACGCGTTTGACTTTGGGGGAAACGGGGTTGCGGCGGGGTTGGAGGGCCTTGCCTCCCCTGGCGTGTACCCCACCCCCCTAACCCCCCTCCCCGATGGGGAGGGGGGGAC
>JANYFQ010000712.1 GCA_025362615.1 Hymenobacter sp.
CGCCAGAACCGCCGCCAAAGGCCCTCAACCAGGACGGGCCCACCCGCCCTCATCGCCGAAAACAAGGCCGGCCGGAAGATTCCCGGCCGGCCTTGTTCTGAACCTCGCAACTCCTCCTTTCCCAGCGCTATTTCCCCTTCACCGTCAGCGTTCCGCTGCCGGTGGCCGGCGCGCCGTCCAGGCTCAGGCCCTCGGCGGCGGCCTGGAAGGTGCCGCTGCCATCGGCGGTGAAGAAGTGCAGCTCGGCCTCGCCCTTGGCGTTGGTCCGCACGCGGGGGTTCCAGTAGAGGGTGCTGGTGCGCGGGTCGGCGGGCGGGTTGGCGAGCAGGGCGTTGTAGCGGGGCTGATAAAACTCGCGGGCCTCGGCGAAGCCGGGCAGCTTCACGGTGGCAATGCCCGGCGCGGGGCCCTTGTCGGCCCCCTTGTAGTTGGGGTTGGCGCGCTTGGTATAAATGGCAATAACCCCGCCGCTGCTGCCAAAAATGGCCGCCTCCGGTCCCTTAAATATTTCGACCGACTCCACATCCGCCGCCGGAATGCTGGCAACGGCATCGATGTCCACCTTCATGCCGTCGAGAATGAACTGCGGCGAGCCGGAGCCCCGGATTTGGGCGCTCATGTTGGGCGGGCTGCCGCTGATGGCCAGGCCCGCCACCCGGCCTTGCAGCACTTGCAGCAGGTTCTGGGCCGATTGGGCCGAGGGGTTGTTGGCAAAATCGACCACCGTGCCGCCCGTGGCCCCGTAGAGGCGGCGGGGGTCGTCTTTGGGCACGGTTTCGCGCTTAGCCGTCACGGCCACATTGCCCAGGTTGATGTTGCGAATGGCCCGGTCGGGGTGCAGGTCGAGGTCGGCGGACTGGGCCTGGCGGCTGCGGCGCACGAAGGCCGCCACGCCCGCCGGGGCCGCCGCCAGCGAGGGCAGCAGCGGCAGCAGTTGGGCGGGCACGTCGGGGCCGGCATCGGGCCGAATGAGTACGTTGGAGCCGCCTTGCGAGCGCCGCGCCTGGAGCGTGATAACGGCCGTGTCGCGCACCGGAAAGCCCACGAAGCTGAAGCGGCCCGTGGCATCGGTGGTGGCGGTGGTGATGTTCTTGGAAGGCCGCGTTTGCAGAAACGTGAGCTGGCTGTTGGGCACGGGCCGGTTGCCGTGCTCACTCACCACCTGGCCCGCCAGCGTAATGTCGTGCTCGGGCGCAAAGCGCACCACCGGCGGCTGCCCGGCCAGCACCTGCTTCCACACAAAGCGCCGCCAGCCCTGGGTCAGCAGCAGGTCGTCGAGCGCCAGATTGGGGCCGGCGGCGGGGCTGCGGAAGTAATAGCCGGGGTTTTCCACGTAGCCCACCAAGTCGGAGGTCAGCAGCAGGTTCGAGGCGATGGTTTCGGCGGTGGGGTCGAGGGCGCTGAGGCCGGCATCGCTCACGCCGAGCGAGAAGTTGGCGGCCACCGGCTGGCCGGCGGCATCGGTTACGCGCACGGCCAGCTGCACCGGCGCGTGCGGCCCGTAGCTGGGCTGGTCGGGGGTGATGCTGATGCGCAGCCCGGCCGGCCCGCTTTGGGCAAAGGCCAGCCGCTCGCACTGCGGCGCGCCCTGTGCATCGAACAAGGTGAAGTGCACGATGCCGTTTGGGTAGTTCTTTTTGGGCATGCGCCACACGGCGGGCGCGTCGGCGGCCAGGGTGCGGGCACCGGGGTAGGCCACCACGCCGCGCACCTGGGTCATCAGCTCCACGGGGCCGGGGGCGGGCGCGCCGCCCACGCCCCGGTAGCGGGCCTCCACCAGGAAGTTCTCGCCCCCGTCCACTACGTGCAGGGTGTAGCCGCCGGGCTGCGGGGCGGGCAGCGGATAGTCGGCGGTGCTGCCGTCGGGCAGCGTGAGGTGGGCGTGGTAGCGCTGGCCGGTGCCGGGCACGAAGGCAAAGCGCCCCATGCCCGCGTGCCGGCTGCTGAAGGCGGGCACCACCACGGCATTCTTCTCGTTCAGAATCTGGCCGCGCACGTCGAGGCCCCGGCCGCTGGCATCGGTGGCTTTGCAGGCCACCACGGCGGGCAGCCCCTCCACCAGGTTGCCACCTTCTGCTAAAAATTGCACGTCG
>JANYFQ010000078.1 GCA_025362615.1 Hymenobacter sp.
CATGAACCGCCTCGGCTTGCCCGATGCGCCGGCCACGGCCGCCGCGCCAGCGGCGTATCCGTTCCATCCGTCAAATTCTTTGTAATCTGCGGTTTACCAATCAGCCGTCGGGTCCAACCGAAACACCTCGGCCATTTCGTCCAGCAGTGGCTGCAAATGCGCTGTGTGCCCGCCGTGCCGGCCGCCGCTTACGGGCGTAAGAATGAGCGTATCGGGTAGCACTAATTCAGTCTTAGCCAACACCTTGCTGATGCTTTCCAACCAGCGGGCCTCCAATTCCTTCTCACCAATGAACAGGCCGGTGCCGATGATTTCCGGCTCCATGTCGGTGGTTTCAAAAATGCCCAGCGCGTAGGGCATCGTGAAATCCAGGCTGCGCTGCATCCGCTCGATGGCTTCGTCGGTGGCCGTGCCGAGGCGTTTAACCCAGGTGTTGGCGTGGAGGGCGTGGTATTTCAGCTCGCCGCGCAGCTTGCGGGCTACTTGCGCCAGCGGCTCAAAGGTGCTGGTGGCCAGGGCCTCGAAGCGCAGTAGCTCGGCATGGTCGAAGAGGAAGTGGCGGATGAGGCTGAAGTCGTACTCGCCGATGGGCAGCTCCACCAACTGGCAGCAATGGAACTGCGGGGCGTTGCGGGTGAATGCCACCGTGTCGGGTTCGGATTCACCGAGTTGGTGGAGCAGGCCGTAGAGTTGCAACGAGTGGCCCAACTTGTCCTGCGCCATGCTCGAAAAGGCAATGTCTTCTTCGAGGATGGGGCCGAGGCCGTTCCATTCGGAGTTGCGGTGGCCGAGAATAAGCTGGTCGTCGGCGAGGCGATAAAGGAGGTCAAGTTGAGGAGTCATGCGAGGTAGCGCGGGTTTTCAACCCGCGCGTAAGAACGTCAGTGCAATGGGTTTGGGGCGAGGCGGCCGGTGAATCAGGCGTTGGCCGGGCGTTTCGGCCGGACCTGACGTGCTGAGGCGCGGGTTGAAAACCCGCGTTACCCCTCGTTTTTAAACCGGTCAATCCGGTCCTGCACTTTGTAGGAAATGGCTTCGCGGTACTTTTTCTCCGGCGTACTGGCCCAGATATCGCGGTCCTCGTCGTCGGAGCGCAAAATATCGGCCGAGCGAATGGCCCACACGTTCACCACCGGCCGCATGGCCCCGAACACGGCCGAGGCTACCTGCAAAGCTTCGGCGGGCGAAACGGCCCGCACCTTGCCGACGTGTGCCTGGGCCTTGCCGCGCTTTTTGAGGTGGAAAATGTCGTAATCTTCCTCGTCTGTCGCGTGGGCCAGGGCATCGGCTGCTGTCGTGTCGGCTGGTTCGGGTCCAGTCCCCGTCGCCACCGGCGGCAGCGTGTCGTAGGCCGATTCTTGGTCGCCGACGTAGGCCGTGACGGTGATGGCGCTCGTGGGCACCACCCACAGCCCGGTGCAGGCAAAGCGCCGGCTAAACTGCTCTTTGGCAAAGAGAAACGCCACGTCTGCCTCCGGCGCGTGTACCGGCCCCACGTAGGTGTAGGCCGCGTTTTCCTTCTTCTGATGAAACACCTCGTAGGTCTCAAACTGGTCGAGGGCCTGCTTGGCGGCGGCCGTGGCCGGCGCATCGGGCAAGCCGAGGCGGTTCATGCGCGGGTCGTGGGAGGTTATCATTTTTTCAATGAGTGAATGAGTGAATGAGCGAGTGAGTGAATTGCTAGTTGGCAGTGCGGCACCTTGCGTTACCAGACTATCAATTCACTCATTCACTCATTTACTCACTCACTCATTGGAAACTACGCCAGTGGCTGCACATACTTGCGCTCGGTCTTCGAGGCGCTGAGGGCGCGGCGCACCCAGGCACCGTTTTCTTCGGCGGCGCGGCGCACCGCGATGCGTTCGGCGTTGCAGGGGCCGCCGCCGTTGATGACGCGCTTGAAGTCTTCCCAGTCCGGCTCGGTGAATTCCCATTGGCCGGTGGCGTCGTTTTTGGCCAGTTTTTCGTCGGGCACGGTCAGGCCGATTTCCCAGATTTTGGGCACGTACATATCCAGAAACTGGTTGCGGCAATCGTCGTTGGTGGCCATTTTTACCTTCCAACGCATGAGTATTTCGGTGTGAACCGACATTTTATCGCTCGGGCCGAAAAACGTCATAATCGCCGGCCACCAGCGGTTGAGGGCCGCCTGCATCATTTCGCGCTGGATTTTGGTGCCCGTGGCCAGGTGAACCACCGCGTCGTGCCCGTACTTGAGGTGAAAAGCTTCTTCGGCGCAAATCCGCTCCAGGGCGCGGCAGTAGGGGCCGTAGCTGCCTTTGGCGTTAGCCATTTGGTTCACGATGGCCCCGGCATCTATCAGCCACGAAATCACGTTGCTATCGGCCCAGGTGGGGGTGGGGTAGTTGAAGACGTTGCTGTACTTGCTCTTGCCGTTGATGAGGTCCACAAGCATTTCTTCGCGGGTTTTGCCCAGCGTCTCGGCGGCCGAATACAGCAGTTGGGCGTGGCCTACTTCGTCCTGCACCTTGGCCATTTGGGCCATTTTGCGCCGAAAGCCGGGGGCGCGGGTAATCCAGGTGCCCTCGGGCAGCGAGCCGATGATTTCGGAGTGCGCGTGCTGCTCAATCATCCGGGTGAGCTGCTTGCGGTAGAGCGCCGGCATCCAGTCGGTTGGCTCAATTTTTTCGCCCCGCGCAATGCGGGCCTCAAAGGCCGCGAGCAGGGTGGGGTCTTCGTTTTCCAGGCCGGTGGGGGCGTTGGTCGGCAGGTCGTGGGTGCTGGCGGAACCGTACATGGGGCAATAAGTAAATGTGGTTTAATGAGTGAATGAGTGAGTGAGCGAATGAGTGAATTGTTAGTTGAGGTGGGTTGTCTTGCGTCATCGCAGTATCAATTCACTCATTCACTCATTCAAAATTCACTCATTGAAAAAGAAGCCCGCCAAGCAGCTGCTCGGCCAGGCGGTGGGCTACTTCGTCGGGGGTAAGTTTGCCGTCGGGGCGGTACCAGGTGGGGAGCCAGTTGAGGCTGGCCAGGAGCGTAAGGGCAGCAAAGGCAGGGTCGGGGCAGTGCAACTCGCCGGCGGCGGTGCCTTGCTGCACGAGGGCTCGAAAACCAGCTTCGTAGCGGTCGCGCAGGGTTACAAACTCGGTGCGGGCCGGCTCGGACAGGTGCCGCCACTCGTGCAGAAACACGGTGCTGGCGGCCACGTCCTGGGTCAGAACCCGAACGTGGGCCTCAATGGCCTGGCGCAGGCGCTGGGCCACGGGCTGGCCATCGTCGGTGGTGGCAGCGGCGAAGGCGGCAAAAAAATCCTCGGCCAGCCCGAAGCACACGCGGTGCAAAATTTCTTCCTTCGAACGGACGTGCGAATACAAACTGCCGGCTTCCAGGCCCACGGCCAGGGCCAACTCGCGCATACTGGTGGCCGCAAAGCCCTGTGCCCGAAACAACGCCGTGGCCGTGCCATCAATCTGGGCTTTGCGCGAACGAAGAGGAGCAGCAACGGACATGAGCGGGCGGTAAAGTTTTGCAAAGATAGGCTTGCTAACGCTCGTTAGCAAAAAAATGTTTGGGCGAAGACGGGTTGGTTTTCAGATTGTGGCGGCTGAGAGTCAGGCGCTGGGTCGAACAATACGCGTTGCTGCGTCATAATCTTTTAACCTGGCCTGAGGCGGCATCCGCCGTACCTTTGTAGCACTCACCCCTTGTTTACCACCCAGGTTTTATGAAAAAACATTACCTCATGCTTCCGGCGGCCCTGCTGCTGGCCGGTGCGGCCCACGCCCAGGGCACCGAATTATTCTTTTCGGAATACAACGAAGGAGCGCACCAAACGGGCACTACCTACGGCGGCACGGCCCCGTCGATGGGCCAGGAGCGGGCCATTGAAATTTTCAACCCGACCCGCAACACGGTCAATCTGGATGCCTATTCTATTCGTCGCTACAGCAATGGCAGCCCCCTTGGCAGCCCGGCCGTGGAAGAAGAGCGCCTGATTCGCACCACCGGTGCCAATACCCTGGCCCGCCAAACCACTTTTGTAGTGGCCAACCCCACCGCAACCCTGCCCGACATCCTGCGGGCTACCAGTATGTTGAGCGCCGCACGCCAGTCGGGCGTAAACGCGGCCAACCCCGGTGTCATTCAAGTGGGCGGCACGGTGCATTTCAACGGCGACGACGCGATGGCCCTTGTGCGCTACCCAAGCAACACCGCAGGCCAGCCCAACGTGGCGGCCGGTGTTATTGTGGATATTTTTGGGGTGATTGGCGAGCAGCCCGCCGACAACGGCGGGGCCTGGAGCAGCGGCGCTATTCCCAACAACGTCACGTCGGCCAACCAGTCGCTCGTGCGCAAGCCCAACATTTCCAGCGGTGTACGCACCAACCCGTTGCCCCAAAACGTGGCGGGCAGTATGCCCGTTGTGCGCACACCCGGCGGCTACGACATTGCGGCCGAATGGACTGCGTATTCGACGGCTTACAACGGCCCGCCCGTGCCGCCGTCCACTTCGCCCAGCCTCAACCCCGGCGGGCAGAGCTACGCCAACCTCGGCACCCACGCCTACACCGGCACCGTGGGTACGCACGGCCCGCTGGCCACGCTCGAAAAATTCAACAACGGCATCAGCCTCTACCCCAACCCGGCCACCGGCACGGCTACCGTGGAACTGAAGGACGTGAAGGTGGGCAACATCGTGGTCATCAACCACCTCGGGCAGCGCATCGAAGCTCAGCCGGCCGTTGGTGCCCAGCGCGTTACCCTCGACGTATCGGGCCTGAAAACGGGCCTCTACTTCGTGAAATTCATCAGTGCTGACGAGCAAACCACCATCTACAAAACCTTGCAGGTGCAATAGGTTGAGTAGAATACCGTAATTTTGTGGAAGGGAGGGAAGCAATTCCCTCCCTTTTTTTGTGCCGTATCGCGGGTTTTCAACCCGCGCAGTGCCGGTTTTTTTGGGCGAAAGTTTTTGTTTTTTACTCTTCACGCGCGGGTTGAAAGCCCGCGCTACCTCATGGCTGAACTTACTCCGCTCGCTGCCCTCGGCGAATTTGCGCTCATCAACCGGCTCAAAAAAAACATTGCTACCACCCAGGCCAGCACGGTGCTGGGTATTGGCGACGACGCGGCCATCATCGCCCCGGCTGCCGGGCAGGAAGTAGTCGTGACCACCGATTTACTGGTCGAAGGCATTCATTTCGACCTCTCGTTTTGCCCGTTGCGGCACCTGGGCTACAAAGCCGTAGCCGTGAACGTGTCGGACGTAGCGGCGATGAACGCCACGCCGACCCAAATCGTGGTGGGGCTGGCCGCGCCTTCGCGCTTCACGGTGGAGGCGGTGGAGGAATTATACGCCGGAATGCGCCTGGCCTGCGAAGCCTACGGCGTTGATTTGGTGGGCGGCGACACCACAAGCAGCCGCGCCGGGCTGCTGATTTCCGTCACGGCCCTGGGGCAGGTGGCGGCGGGGCAAGCCGTGCGGCGCAGCGGCGGGCAGCCCACCGATATTTTGTGTGTGTCCGGCGACCTCGGCGCGGCCTACCTCGGGCTGCAAGTGCTGGAGCGCGAAAAACAGGTTTTCCTGGCCGACAACGATGCCCAGCCCGAACTAGCTGATTACGAGTACGTGGTGCAGCGCCAACTGCGCCCCGAAGCCCGGCTCGACATTATCCACGAGCTGCGCGAATTGGGCATCGTGCCCACCAGTATGATTGACGTGTCGGATGGGCTGGCTTCGGAAATCCTGCACCTGTGCGCGGCCAGCGGCACCGGGGCGCGGCTGTTTTCCGAGTTCATCCCCTTGGCCAACCCCGCCCTCGAAGTGGCCGCCGAGTTCAACCTCGACCCGATAATGTGCGCCCTGAACGGCGGCGAGGACTACGAACTGCTGTTCACCATTTCGGTAAATGACCACGCCAAAATCAAAAACCACCCCGACATCACGGTGATTGGCCACTTGAGCGACTTGTCGGATGGGGTGAATTTAATTGCCAAAGGCGGCAACGCCGTGCCGCTGCAGGCGCAGGGGTGGACGGCCTTTTGAGGACGAAAGGGCGTTGTACCACCAAGCTGTGCTTGGTGGTACAGCTCAACGCAGCCCCAGCGAGTCGCGCCACGGCACGTCGGCGTTGTGGTTGGTGCGCCAGTAGTCGAGCAAAATCGTGCGTTTGCGGGTGGCGCGGGTAGTGAGCTGCACGGGCGGCCTGGCCCCGGCTTTGTCAAAATACGTGTCGTCCCAGCCCAGAATGCGGTGCGGAAACGCAGCTTCGTAGTAGATGACGAGGGTACGGGCGGCGTAGGCCAGCGTGTACGTGGCCGGGGCCGCGCCGCCAAAGCGGGCCGCAGCCGGGGCCGTGCCCACCGTAGCGGTGGCCGGTTGCGCCTGCAAGGGCAGGTGCAGCAGGCGGCAGTAAGCCGTGCCGGGCACAACTTGCAACTTGCCCAACGGCAGACCAGCCGGGTTCAGCCGCAGGCGGGGCCACAGTTCGTCCTCAAGCAGTGCCGGTGGAAGGATAGTTTCCTGGTCGCCGTCGGCCTCGAAGTAGGATTTGGTGGACACGGCGAAGCCGTTTTTCCGCAGGTTGAGCTGGGTGAAAACGTGCCCACACCACTCCTGCACCGAGGTCGTGACTTTGAGCGGGTGCGGGTCGCGGGCCGCATCAAGGGGCAAAAAAACCGAGGTCAGCAGCGAATACGGGTAAACGCCGGTGCCGAACTTGCGCTCGAAATTGAGCTTGAGCACGGGCACCTTATCGGCCCCGGCGGCGGCCGGGTCGTCGAGCTTCACCTGCTTTTTGCGCGAAAAATCCTCGGTAACGAAGATGAGCACGGCCTCGCCGGCGTGCAACTCGCCGTAGCGGGCCTGCTCCAGGGCGTAGCTGCTCAGCTCCGCTTTGCCCTGAAACCAGTAGCCGCCGAACGCCGGAGGAAGCACGGCGGCAGGCGCAGCAGCGGGCACGGCAGGCGTTTCGGGCGGGGCCGAACTGCACTGGGCCGCCAGTAGCGCCAAGCCGAAGAGTGCGGAACATAACTTCATCAGTCTTCGGGGTATGGCACGAACACAAACTTGGTAAACTCCTCGTCCACGACGAACAGGCAGCAAAATTCGTCGGGGTTCTTGTAGGTTTCCTCAAAAGCAAGCAACCCTTCCAGCCCCAGAATGCCTTGCTGCACAAATAATTCGGCGTAACTGGCGAATACGTGCCATTCCAGGTTAAGCTCGTCGGCATTGACGAGCAGGGTGCCCAGCGGCACCTCTTGGCGGGCAAACACGAAGATGGGAAACCGGCTGATGTCGCGCTTGCGAATCTGGGCCGAGGCTTCGGCCAGCGTGTCGCACACGGCCACAAAATCCTGGGTGATGGTGCCAAGGTATTTGCCGTTGAGTTCGGGGTCGTTGAAGTAGTCCATTTCGGTTGGTTTGCCGCGCCTAATCGTTGTTTTTGCGCCGCATTAAGCCCGCTCGAAGGGCAACGATGGCCGGATTGCGGTCGTTTTCGGCTCTTTTTTGCTCGAAAAAGACACTGAATTTCTGGCTCTCAGCTTCGGTGTAGGGCTGGGAAATGATTGGGGTCAGGTCGAGGCCTTCGGGTTCGATTCCTAATTGCTGGGGGCGGGCGACGGTGGCTGGCATGATGTCAGGCAGGGAAGAAGTCGGGATAATACTGATTAACGAGCTTATAAGCGGCTACGGTTCCAACGTACATTCGCAAACCACCCAGGGGTTCGGCTCCCAGCACGTCGGCGTAATGGGCTTTCAAAGCAGTTTTGCTGTCGAAGCTGACGAATCCATCAAAGCCCAGCCCGAACGACTGGCGGCAGGCGAAGGCTACCAGATTGCCAAGTACGCCGAGGTAGGCTTTTTGGCGGCCTTTGTTGAAAACGGCGCTTTCCACAAGGTGCATGAAAACGTGGTCAGGTTTGGCCTCCAAGCTAATCAGGCCGTGGACGATGGTCGTGTTGTCGGTGGCATTGAGTTGGTAAACTTGCCGGCTCTCAATGGTGGTTTCGCGCGGCCAATTGAAACTCCACTCGCCCATTTCTAACTTTTTGGCCTGGGCGGGCGTGAGTGGCCGCACCTTGGTAGGTAAGGAATCGCCGGTTTGCGCGTTCTCGATGGAGCGTGTGAGCTTGTCGATGCGTTCGAGAAAGACCGGCGGTCGGGGTTTTGATTTCACGGAGTTAAAAATAGGCCAGACCGTTTTAGCAATGTCTGTGTCAAGTCGAGGCTTCGGCCAGCGTGTCGCACACGGCCACGAAATCCTTGGTGATGGTGCCGAGGTACTTGTCGTTGAGTTCGGGGCCGTTGAAGTGGTCTATTTCAAAGGGGATTTTTCTAGCTTTATAAATTGAAAACGTAATTCATGAAACGCTTCAGCCGCCCCTTTTTCCCTTGACCCTTATTTGTATGCGTGGCAAGTTTTTTTGGTAGTGCTGTTTTTGTAATGCTGAGCATTAGCTTGAAACGCATTTCCGGGCACCGTTTAGCATTACAAAAACAGCACTACCGTTTTTTTAATCTGGCAATGACTTCGCTGTTTTCGCAATCGGCCAGCATATCGGCCTCATGCTTTTTCAAATAAGTGTCAGATAAGAGGCCATTGTTTTTAAGATGTATATCCTGCAAATAGCAGTCGATTAAACCCCATTCAGCACTGGATAGCAAGTCTTTTTCTGCATCGGAGCCACTGCGGGCCAGTCCGTCTGTAGCCTTCCCCATCAAGTGCGCCAGTCAAAACTAAAGGTCAGCGGTCCATTTCCGCTTCTTTTATTTTTGACCCATGAAAAAAAGTCGTTTTAGCGAAGCCCAAATCCTGGGCATTTTGCGTCAACAAGACCAGGGCCTGACGGTGGCCCAGATTTGCCGCGAACACGGCATCAGCGACCCGACGTTCTACGCCTGGAAGCGCCAATACGCGGGCATGAGCGTGAGCGAGTTGCAGCGCCTGAAGCACTTGGAAGACGAAAACCGCCGCCTCAAGCAGCTCGTGGCCGACCTGAGCCTGGAAAACCAGGTCGTGCAGGAGGTGCTGCGAAAAAAGTAACCACCCCCACGGCCCGCCGGCAGGTGGCCCATTTCGCGGTCGAACGCGGGCTGAGCCAACGCCGGGCGTGTGCGCTCGTCGGCCTGGCCCGGCGCAGCTTCGCCCCGCCGCCCGGCGGGGGCCGTGGGGGAC
>JANYFQ010000104.1 GCA_025362615.1 Hymenobacter sp.
GGAGGCGTCAGGTCAGTTTTTGGGGCGATGACGGCCCGACGCGCGGGTTGAAAACCCGCGTTACCCCGTGCTATTTCCCCGTGCTGCCGTAGCCGCCGCTGCCGCGTTCGGTTTCGTCCAGCACCTCCACGGGCTGCCACACCACGGTTTCGTGCCGCGCCACCACGAGTTGGCCGATGCGCTCGCCGTTCTGCACCACAAAGGGTTGGTCGGAGAGATTGACGAGCAGCACCCCGATTTCGCCCCGATAATCCGCGTCAATCGTGCCGGGGCTGTTCACGAGGGCAATACCGTGCTTGAGGGCCAGCCCGGAGCGGGGCCGCACCTGGGCCTCGAAGCCCACGGGCACGGCCAAGCGCAGCCCGGTGGGGATGAGCGCCCGCTGCAAGGTGTTGAGCGTCACCGGTCCGTCGGGCAGGTGCGCCCGAAGGTCGAGGCCGGCGGCGTTGGCCGTTTGGTAGGCCGGCAGCGGGTGGCCGGAGGTATTGACGACGGGGATTTGCATGGGCGAAATTTCCAAGGCGAGCAAAGGTAGCGGCTCGTTTCGCCCCACTTACCCGTTGTGCCCGAACTTTGCCCCGCTTGGCACCTCGCCGAGCCTCACCGGTTTTCCGCCCTCATGCCCCTCGCGCTCTACAACACCCTCACTCGCACCAAGGAAGAATTTCGGCCGCTGCACCCGCCCCAGGCGGGCGTTTATCTTTGTGGACCAACGGTTTACAACGAAGCGCACCTGGGCAATGCGCGGGGACCGGTGGTGTTCGACATTCTCACCCGCTACCTACGGCACCTGGGCCATAAAGTACGCTACGTGCGGAATATCACCGACGTGGGCCACTTGCAGGGCGACGGCGACCAGGGCGATGACCCCATGGTGCTGGCCGCCCGCGCCCAACACCTCGAACCGATGCAGGTGGCGCAGTACTACATCAACCGCTACCGCCTCAACCTGGCTGCCCTGGGCTGCATTCCGCCCGACATCGAGCCCCAGGCCAGCGGCCACATCACCGAGCAGATTGCGATGGTGCAGGAAATCCTCGCGAACGGCTTCGCCTACGAAGTCAACGGCTCGGTGTACTTCGACGTGCCCAAGTACAACGTGCAGCACCGCTACGGCAAGCTCTCGAACCGCAGCATCGAAGACCAGCTCGCCGGCACCCGCACGGGCCTCGAAGGCCAAAGCGAGAAGCGCAGCCCCCTTGATTTTGCCCTCTGGAAGCACGCCGCCCCCGAACACCTCATGCGCTGGCCCTCGCCCTGGGGCGACGGCTTCCCCGGCTGGCACCTCGAATGCTCGGCCATGAGCCGCAAGTACTTAGGCAACGAGTTCGACATCCACGGCGGCGGGCTCGACCTCATGTTTCCGCACCACGAGTGCGAAATAGCGCAGTGCCGCGCCAGCCACGCCGCCACCGACGAGGCCCGCGTCTGGATGCACAACAACATGATTACCGTGAACGGGGCCAAAATGAGCAAGAGCCTCGGCAACTTCATCACCCTCAACGACTTGTTTGCTGGCACCACCACTACCCTCAGCCAGGCATATTCGCCAATGGTGGTGAGGTTTTTTCTGCTCCAGGCCCACTACCGCTCGCCGGTGGACGTGAGCGACGATGCCCTGGTAGCCGCCCGCAAAGGCTACCGCAAGCTGATGAATGGGTTGAAACTGCTGGCCAGCCCCGCGTTTCAACCCACTCAAACCGAACAAGAAACCAGCAACGAGAAACAAGAAACCCAACAAGAAACAAGCAACAAGAAACAAGAAACCGACCTGGAAGTCCTCACCGCCGACCTCTTCACCGGCCTCGACGACGACCTGAACACGGCCCGCACCATCGCCAGCCTCTTCAACCTACTCCGCAAGTTCAACATCCTGGCTACCAGCCCCGTCGCGTTGGCCGAAGCGCCGCCCGCCGCGCTGGCCGCCGCCGTGGCCGCCTATCGGCTGATAGTGACTAACATTCTGGGCCTTTCCGAAGAACCCCGCGCCAACGCCGAACAGCTTTTGGAGCTGACGCTGAGCTTCTACGCCGAAGCCAAAGCCGCCAAAGCCTACGATAAAGTCGATTTGATACGCGCCGCGCTCAAAGGCCAGGGCATCGTCATCAAAGACACGAAAGCCGGGGTAGAATGGGCGTACAGCGAGGAATAGGTTTTATAGCTGTTAGCGTTTGGCTGATAGCTGCCAGCCTTTCGTACTTGTACGGCCCGCCTCGGACTACCCAAAAAACAAAGCCAACAGCTAACAGCTAAAGGCTAACAGCTTAAAAATGAAACTCCGCATCCTCGCCGCCCTTGCCGGCCTGTTTCTCCTCACGGCTTGCCCCAGCCCCAAACTTACCGAAACCGAAGCACCCGGCTCGGCGGCTGAAACGCCGTTGCCCAAAGCCCCGGTGTTCGACGCCGATTCGGCCTATGCCTTCACGGCCCGGCAACTGGCTTTCGGACCGCGGGTGCCCAACCGCCCGGCTCATGTGGCGTGCGGCGACTGGCTGGTGAAGAAATTCAAGGGCTGGGGGCTGACGGTGCAGGAGCAACCTTTTACGGCGATGACGTTTGACGGCACCCAAATCCGGGCCCGCAACATCGTGGCGCGGTTTCAGCCGCAGGCCGTGCGCCGGGTCGCCATCTTCGCCCACTGGGACACGCGGCCCTTCGCCGACAACGACAAAACCCACAAAAACGCCCCGATGGACGGCGCTTCCGACGGGGCCTCGGCGGTGGCCGTGGCCCTCGAAATGGCCCGCGCCCTCAGCCAGCAACCCGACAGCCTGGCCCCCGCCGTGGGCGTGGACTTCATCCTCTTCGACGCCGAAGACTGGGGCTACGACGCCACCACCCAGGCCAACCTCAAAAACCAACTTGAAGGTGCCGGCGACTCCTGGTGCCTGGGCTCGCAGTACTGGGCCAAAAACCTGCTGCCCGCCGGCTACAAGGCCGAATACGGCGTACTGCTGGACATGGTAGGGGCCAGAAACGCCAGGTTCAGCCGCGAGCAGCTTTCCCGCGAAAGCGCCCGCCCGGCCCTCGATAAAATCTGGAACACCGCCGCCCGCCTCGGCTACACCGACCAGTTCCTCTTCCGCGACATGGGCGGCATCACCGACGACCACGTGTACACCAACCAGGCCGGCATCCCGACCGTGGACATCATCGACACGCTGCCCAACAACGCCACGGAGCTGTTTCCGGCCTACCACCACAGCATTGACGACAACCTGAAAATCATCGACCGCCGGACGTTGAAGGCCGTGGGCCAGACCGTAACGCAGGCGCTCTACGTGGAGTAGGGTTTTGTTTTGAGCTGATAGCCATTAGCTGATGGCTGTTAGCTTTTTATGAATGATTTTTGGACCGGACAAATAGTCAAAAGCGCCAACTACGAAACCATTCGTAGAATTTACGAATGGTTTCGTAGTTGGCGCTTTTAGCCTTTGATGGACGGGGCCACGACTGACACTGTGCGCCGTTGTCGTTGCTACCAGGCAACCGGTTGGCGCGGCGTTGCATCTGCCGTTCATTCCCCTATTTCCCCCCACGAGTGCCCCGTCCTTCTTCCCGCCGCTTGCCATTTATGAAATCGTCGCTTTTGCTCAGCAGCCTACTCGCGCTGGCCTTTGCCGCATCGGCCCAATCTGTAGTAGAACCCCTGAAGCAGCCGCCGGTACGCATGGCCGAGGGCACCATGTTTTGCCAGAAAGTGGACGTTGCGCCTTACGCCGGGCGGCGCTTCCGCTTCAGTATGCGGGCGCAGGCCGACACGGTGGGCGGCAGCTGGGCCAGCCTGGGCATTGTGTACTACAAGGGCAGCCGCTACCTGGCCGATGCCGACCTCTACCAATTCAAGCCGCTGAACCGCGTCCGCTCGCGCAACTGGCTGACTTATACCATTACCGGCACCTTACCGGCGGGCACCGACACCGTGCAACTCAACCCCAACGTACACGGCAACGGGCGTTTTGCCTTCGACGATTTCCGGTTGGAAGTGGCCGAACCCGGCGGCACCTGGCAGCCCGTGCCACTGGCCAACGCCGGCTTCGAGGCCCCCGCGCCCGCCGACTCATCGGCCACGCGCCTGCCGCCGGGCTGGCGGCCCTACGAGCCGCGCCCCGTGGCCGGCTACACCTACCGCGTGGCCACCGAAACCAACGGCAACCGCTACCTGCGGCTGCGCGGCGCGGGCATTGTGCCCTACGGCGACAACCGCGCCGCCGGCCGCTACCAACTCGCCAACGGCGTGAAACTCTACTACGAAACTTACGGGCAGGGCCCGCCGCTGTTGCTGCTCCACGGCAACGGCGGAAACGTCGGTGCCTTCAATTATCAGCTTACCGACCTGGCCCGCCGCTACCGCGTCATCGCCGTGGACACCCGCGACCACGGCAAGTCGGCCGTCACCAAGGGCGTGCTTACCTACGACCTGTTTGCCGACGACATGGTGGCCCTGCTCGATGCCTTGCAGGTGCCCGCCGCGCACGTCGTGGGCTGGAGCGACGGCGGCAACACCGGCCTCAGCCTGGCCCTGCGCTACCCGGCCCGTGTGCGGAGCCTCGTGGCGATGGGCGCTAACCTCTACGCCGACACCACGGCGGTGGCGGCCGACATCCTGACCCGGATACGCCAGGACCTGCGCCGCGTCCCGGCCCGCTACCGCCGCACCATCGCGCTGCTGCTCGACTACCCGCGCATGAAGCCTGCCGAACTGCGGGCCATCAAAGCGCCGGTGCTGGTGCTGGCCGGCGAGAAAGACATTATAAAGGAAG
>JANYFQ010000653.1 GCA_025362615.1 Hymenobacter sp.
TCCCTTGACCAAAACCGTTTTTCCCATCGGCAAAAGACTTTTTCCCTTGACCAAAACTGTTTTTCCCATCGGCAAAAGACTTTTGCCCTTGACCGAAACCGTTTTTCCCATCGGCAAAAGACTTTTGCCCTTGACCGAAACCGTTTTTCCCATCAGCAAAACGGTTTTGCCCTTGACCAAAACGATTTTGCCCACGGGCAAAACGCTTTTGCCCGTTGCCGGCAAGGTTCAGGGCAGCACCGGGGCGGTAGCCAGCTCCTGGTGCAGCTCAAACAGAAACGTGAGGCGGTTGAGGTCGCTAAAAAAAGGGGCGGGGCGGTAGCAGGCATCAACGGCCGCATCGAGCACCTGGTGGGCCTGCAGCAGGGCCACGGGCACGGCCATCAGGTCGTAGAGCTGGGCCAGGGGCACGGCAGAATGCTGCGCCCGCACGGCCCGCACGGCGGCGGCGGCGGCCACTACGGCGGTGCGCTGGGCGGGCGTGGGCGCGGGCGGAAACGGGAAGTTGTGGTGCATCAGGCCGGCCGTGAGCAGGTAATCGTTGCGGAGGCGCTCGGCCACCTGCCGCGCCCAGGTTTTGTACATGGTGCTGGCCAGCACGCCAAAAAAGTAGCCCGTGGCATCGGGCATGAGCTGGCACTGGTGGCCGGCCACGGTGCCGGCCTCAAAAAAACTTACGGGCACAAACGCGTTGCGGCCGGCCATAAACCGGGGCAGCACGGTGTAGGCCGTGGCGGGCTGGCGGTTGTCGGCAAAGGCGTGCGGCGGCACGGCCGGGGCGTGGCCTTCGCCGGGCCGGCCGGCCCGCAGCCGCGCCACCTGGGCCACGCGGGCGGCCAGCAGGGGCAGGGCGGCCAGGGCGGCGGGGGCGGCGGTGGGCAACCAGAGGCACCAGCGCAGCGCGGGCGTGCCGTACTGTTCGCCGCCCAGGTAGGGCCGCACAAAGCGGGCGGCCCCCGGCTCCTGGGCAAGCAGGGCCTGCTTTTCGGCCGCCGAGAGCATCAGAAAGCCGCCGTCGTGGGCGCGGCTGCCGGCTTGCAACGGCGGCACGGGGCTCAGGGGGGCGGCCCGCTGGGGCAGCACCAGCGGTTTGGCGGCCACCAGGTAGGCGTTGAGGACGGGGCCGCTGGTTTCGTGGGGGGCGCTGGTGGGCAGCGGGTAGTCGAAGAGCCGCACCGGCCGGGGCTGGGGGCCCAGGCCCACCACCGCGCAAAACACGGCGGGGCCGGAGCTGTTTTTCACGTTCCACTGAAAGTTGCGGTGGGCAAAGTGCAGGTGCAGGCCCTGGCGTTCGAGCAGTTCGGTCCAGAGCACCTGGCCCTGGCGGCCCTGCATCAGGGCCTGCGAATGCACCAGGGCCGCGCGCCCGGCCGTGCCGCGCAGCAGCTGCGCGGCCTTGAGGTAGTAGCCGGCGGCCACGTCGAGCACTTCGGCGCCGGGCAGGTCGGGGCCGAGCGCGTCGTCCAGGTGCAGGCGTTCGAGGAGGCCAATGTGGAGGACGCTGCCGGCGGGCGGGTTGCTGAAGAGAAACAAGTGCTCGGTGGGCGGGCACACCACGGCCCAGTCCGTTGTGAGGCCCTCGCCGATGGCAATGCGGGCCGTGCGCCGGGCCGGGCCGGGGCCGTAGGCGGTGCCAAAATCGTCGCCCAGGCGCTGGTTGAGCTGGTGGTCGAGCAGCCAGAGCATTACTTCGGTCAGCAGCACGGCCAGCGGGTCGCGGTCGAGGCCGTGCAGCTGGCTGGCCTGCACGCGGGCGTAGGGGGCCAGGTGGGCGGGCGCGGCGGGGCCGGCGTGCGGCACCAGCAAACGGACCAGCACCAGGTGTTCGAGCAGGCGCAGCTCGCGGTAGGCCACCGCCAGCAGGGTGCCGCTGCCGCAGTGCGGGTCGAAAAACGTGGCCGTCACCAGGCGTTGGTGCAGGGCTTCGAGCGAAGGGCGGTGGGTGCCGGCCTCGCGCAAGGCCGCCGTAAAGTCGTCCACAAACAAGGGCCGCATCAGCTTGAGCACGTGGAGCCGGGAGGTGGTATTGGGGGCCAGCAGGCGCCGGGCGGCCGGCTCAAACAACTCTTCGAGCAGCAGCCCCAGCGCCACGGCCTCTACGTGCCGCCAGGGCAGGGCAAAACCGCGCAGCACCAGCGCCCGCATGGCGGCCGAAAAAGCCGGCAGCGACCTCGTGGTGTCAAACAACTGGCCGTTGAGGCGCGGCAGCGCCTGCAACGGGGCGGGCAGGCCGGCGGGGCGCCGGTCCTCGTGCTGGCCCAGGGTGCGGAAGCACAGCAAAAGCCAGGCCCCGAAGTCGCTGCCGTCGGGGCGGGTGTGGTCGGCGAGCAGCGCCTGCAACGAACAGCTGCCGAGCAAGCCCGTGGCGTCGGCGTACCAGGCGCACACCAGCCGCAGCAGCAGCACCCGCAGCGAGTGGCGGGCGTGGCCGGTGGCGGCCAGTGCGGCCCAAAGTTCGGCCACCAGCGCCCGCACGTCGGTGTTGGCCGGGTGGTAGCTGCCGGCGTACAAGCTGGCCGGGGCGGCCAGAAACCCAAAAAAACCGAGGTTTTCCGGCAGCTCGGCCAGGGTAAAAATGTACTGGCGGCCGCGGCGCAGGTCGTAGAGCTGAAACCGGGCGTAGTCCGACACCAGCACGTAGCGCGGCAGCGCGGCCGGGGCCAGGTCAGGAAAGTAATGGCGGTGGTCGGTGGTGGCGCGGTTGAGGAGGGCGCCCGGCTGGCGGTGCTCGACCAGCAACTGGCCCGGCACCACCGCCGACAACGTGCGCTCGGCCCCGTTGGGTTTGTGTACCACCACCCCAAACTGCGCCCGCTGGCCCAGGTCGGGGTCGAAGATGGTCAGGAACTCTTCCCAGAACGTACGCCCCGCAATTTTGCGGGCCAGGGCCGGGTCGTAGCGGGCGGCAAAAGCAAGGGCGCGGCGGTAGCGGTCGGCAAACGGCAAAGGCATGGCGCGAAGGTACGGGCAGCCGCCCACCGGGCCGGCCTCCGGCCCGGTGAACGGCCGGCCTTACCTTCGCCCCATGCTTCCAACCTTCGCCAACCTGCTCTACGAGCTCGATGCCGCCACCGGCATCCTCACCCTCACCGTCAACCGGCCCAGCAAGCTCAACGCCCTCAACGCCGCCACCATCGCCGACCTTGATGCCGCCGGCCGCGCCGCCCGCGCCGACCCCGCCGTGCGGGCCATCCTGCTCACGGGCAGCGGCGAAAAAGCCTTCGTGGCCGGGGCCGACATCGCCGAGCTATCCGCCCTCACGCCCGCCCAGGCCCAGGGCGCGGCCGAAGCCGGCCAAACGGCGTTCCGGCGCTTCGAAACCAGCCCCAAGCCCACCCTGGCCGCCGTAAATGGCTTTGCGCTGGGCGGCGGCTGCGAGCTGGCCATGGCCTGCCACCTGCGCGTGGCCGCCGACACCGCCCGCTTCGGCCAACCCGAAGTAAACCTGGGCCTGCTGCCCGGCTACGGCGGCACCCAGCGCCTGCCGCGCCTCATCGGCAGGGGCAAAGCCCTCGAATTGCTCCTCACCGCCGACACTATTAAAGCCGACGAAGCCCTGCGCCTGGGCCTGGCCAACCACGTAGTGCCCGCCGCCGAGCTGCTGGCGTTTTCGCGGGCGCTGCTGGCCAAAATCCTCACCAAAGCCCCGCTGGCCGTGGCGATGGTCATTGATTGCGTGAATGCTTATTCGGCCGGCGAGGATGGTTTTACGGCCGAGGCGGTGGCGTTTGGGAAGGCGTTTGGGACGGAAGATTTTAAGGAGGGCACCACGGCCTTTGTGGAGAAGCGGGCGGCGGTGTTTGCGGGGCGGTAGCGCGGGTTTTCAACCCGCGCGTGGGCGGCTCCCGGCGTTTCATCTGGTGCGCGTTATTATCTCCTCACGCGCGGGTTGAAAACCCGCGCTACCACTCCTTCCACCACGGCCAGCACCGCCACAAACCCCAGCGTGAGGCCCAGGTGCCAAGCGTGGCGGGGCCACCAACCGGCCACTTCCACAAACCAACCCGCCCCTACCACGGCACAAGCCACCAGCAGCCACAGCCCCAGCCGCCCCATCGGGTAGGGCACCGGAAAGTGGCGCTCGCCCAGCCGCCAGCAGGCCAGGGCCATGCCCGCGTAGCACACCAGCGTGGCCACGGCGGCCCCCAGATACCCCCACACGGGTATCAGAAAGAAGTTGAGGGCGATGGTGACGACCGCCCCGCCCAGCCCGATGTAAGAGCCGAAGTACGTTTTATCCGTCAGCTTGAACCACACCGACAAGTTGTAGTACACCCCCAAAAACAGGTTGGCCAGCAGCAGAATGGGCACCACCACCAGTCCCTCGCGGTACTCGGGCCGCCGCAAAAACACGGCCCCCAGGTCTTCGACATTCAGACTGATGGCCACGAAGATGACCGCGCAGCACAGCGTGAACCACTTGAGCACGAGGGCGAACGTAGCGGGCGAATTCTTGTCGGTGCTCTGGGCGAAAAAGAACGGCTCGGCCGCGTAGCGAAACGCCTGAATGACCAACGACATGAAAATACTGAGCTTGTAGCAGGCCCCGTAAATGCCCACCGCCGCCAGGCTGCTGCGGCCGGGGTAGTAGCCCACGGGCAGCCAACGCGGCAGCAAAATGCGGTCGAGGGTTTCGTTCACCATGCCGGCCAGGCCCATCGCGAGCAGGGGCGCGGCGTAAGCCAGCAGGGGTTTGAGGAAGCCCGGCGCAAGCTGGGGGCGGAAGTCGAGCAGCTCGGGGGCCAGCAGCAGCAGCGTGGCCGCGCTGGCCGCCAGGTTGGCCAAAAACACGTAGCCGATGCCCAGCGTGGGGTCGTACACGGCGGCCACCAGCGGCTGCAACACGCCCAGCATTTTCCCGCTGGCCACGGCCGGGCACAGCACAATAAAAAACAGGTTCAGCCCCACGTTGAGCACAATGCTGGCCATGCGGATGGCAGCAAAGCGCCGGGCTTTGTTTTCGAGCCGCAGCCGGGCAAAGGGCAGCGCCGCCAACGCATCAAGCCCCAGAATGAGGGCCACCCACACGGCGTAGCGCTCGTGCCCGGCCGGCACGTCGAGCAGGCCCAGCAGCGGGCGGGCGGCCCCGGCCAGCACGGCCGTGCCCACGGCGCTCGTGAGCAGCAGCAGGGTCAGCAGCTGGCTATAAAGCCGCTGCCGGTCGGCCCCCGCCCGGTTGGCAAACCGGAAGAAGGTCGTTTCCATCCCGTAGGTAAACACCACGTTGAGGAAAGCCACGTAGGCGTAGAGGCCCGTGACAACGCCGTACTCGGCCGCCGCAAACGCCGCCGTGTACACCGGCACGAGCAAGTACGTAAGCACCCGGCCCACAATGCTGCTGATGCCGTAAATGGCCGTCTGGGAAGCCAGCCGCTGGGCGAGGGAAGGCACGGGTTTGTTGGTTAATTGTTGAATGGTTGCCTTGTTAAATGGTTGCCGTTTCGGGAGCTTGTTCAACCAGGGCGGCCGGGTCGCCTCGTTTGGGCAAGCGCCCGGCGGCTCCGGCCGCCGCCGGGCGGGCGCTGCCCTTACCCCTGCACGTTTTGCGCGTGGTTCGTTGCGCTTCCGGCCCGGCGACCGCCCCCAACAACCATTCAGCAATCAAGCAAGCAAGCCCTCACAACGGCACATTAAACCCAAAGGCCGCAATGAACTGCCCCGACCCAAAAACGTGGGTGGCGCGGCCCTGTTGGTCGGCTCCGAGCCAGGTGTTGGTGTAGTTGGCGAAGGCCCCTTGCACGTCGGACTGCAAAAAGAAGTACCGAAACACATCGAGCCGCAGCCCCACGCTGCCCCCGGCCACCCAGCCGTGGTAATGAAACGGCCCCTCGGCGTGGTTGCCCAGCACCGTGGACACGGTGTAGCTAATCAGCGGCCCGGCCCCCACCTTGCCGATGGCGCTCAGGGCCAGGTAGCGGCCCACCCGCAGCCGCTGCCGCTTCACGAGGTTCAGCAGGAGGTAATTGTTGCCGTTGGTGTGCTGCAAATGCACGAAATCGGGCGTCACGAGCGTGTCTTTATCGAGCTGGTGCCCCCGAATCTGGCCCCGGACGTGGATGACCTGGTTGTCGTCGACGACGTACTTGAGGTGGTTCCAGCTCACTTCCACCCCCAGGTCGTGCCGGTCGTTGAAGAGGTAGCCCGCCGTGAGGTCGTACTGCGGAATGGTCCAGGAGTTGAAGCGCCAGAAGTCCTGAAAATCGGGCTTGTCGCTGGCGCGGGCATCCACGAAGGTGAAGTCGTAGTTGTCGGTCGTGGTGTTCACGAAGCGGATGTCGGAGCGGGTGTACACCTCGCGGTTGTAGCCCCAACTCACGTAGGCCGTGCCCCGGTGCGGCCCCAGGGGCAGCGTGGCCAGGCGGGGCGTAGCGGCGGTTTGGGTGGGGGCGGGGGGCAACGCCGGCCGGGCATTTTGGGCGGCGGCCGGGCCAGCCAGCGCCGTTAAGCCAGCGAACAGCAGATGAAATCGCATCAACGGAAAAATCAATAAAAGGTCGGGTAAGCGGCAAAGTTACAGCGGCCGTTAGCAGGGTGTACCACCAAGCGCAGCTTGGTCTCGCGTTGAACGGTGACGTTCACGGGCCACCTACGCGAGACCAAGCACAGCTTGGTGGTACACTGTGCTAACCGCCCGTTACTTCACCAGCAACTGCTCCATTTGCGCCCGCACGGCCGCCGGCTGCCGGGCCATGAGGTACTTGCTGCCCGCTTGCAGGCCCACGGCCACCAGCACGCAGGCCAGCAGCGGCAGCACCCAGCCCCGGCTGCGGTAGGGCTGCGCCCCGAGGTAGCGCGGCCAGAAAAACGCCACGTAGGCCACAATGGCCGGCACGTTGAAGGCCAGCGACAGCAGCGGACTCAGCCCGATGCGGGCCGCCGCCCAGGCCAGCACGGCGGTGCAGCCCACCAGGTAGGCGGCCAGAAATACTCCCAGCGCCGCCAGCGCCCCCCAGCGCCGCAGCCGCCCGAAGTTGAGCCCCAGCAGCGCCCCGCCCGCCAGCATCGAAAACAGCAGCGAGAAGATGACAATGGTAGCCGGTGAGTACAGCACCGGGCCGCCCCCGGCAGCATCGGCGGGCAGCGGGCCGGCCCCGGCCGGGCGGCTGGCCCCGGCGGCGGAGGCGGCCGTTTCGGCGGCCCGCTCGGCCGCCCCGGCCGCTTCGAGGGCCGGGCGCAGGGCCTCTTCCTCGGGGGCGGGCTGCCCGCGCCGGCGCAGCTCGGCCAGGGCGGCCAGCACGGCGGCCTCGCGGTACACGCCGGCTTCGGCCACGTAGCGGCGCAGGTCGGCATCGGTCTTGGCGCTCATTTTGGGGGCGTAGTCTTCCATAGCGTGTTTCAATGAGTGGATGAGCAAGTTCAATGAGTGAAGGAGTGAAGGAGTGGATGAGTGAATTATTAGGCTGGCAACGCCAGCGGACGCACTGCCAACAATAATTCACTCATCCACTCATTCACTCTTTCACTCATTGAAAAAACTTCGCACCGCCGCCCCGGCCCGGTCCACGTCGGCGAAGGAGTTGTAGAGCGGCACCGGCGCGAGGCGGATGACGTTGGGCTCGCGCCAGTCGGCCAGTACGCCCTGGGCGGCGAGGTGGTCGAAGAGTTCGCGCCCGCGCTCGGGCACCAGCACCGAGAGCTGGCAGCCGCGCTGGGCGGGGTCGGGCGGGGTGATGATTTCGAGGGCCGTGGCGGGCAGGCCGAGGCCGCGCAGGTGGGCTTCGAGGCGGGCCGTGAGGGCTTCGCTCTTGCGGCGCAGCGCCGCCATGCCCCCGGCCCGGTCGATGATGGCGAGGCTGGCGCGGTGGATGGCCATCGGGAATATCTGGGCGTTGGAAAGCTGCCAGCCCGCCGCCCCCGGCATGGGCCGGAAGCCTTTCTTCATCTCAAACCTATCCGAAGGGTCGTGCCCCCACCAGCCGGCCAGGCGCAGCAGCTCGGGCCGGTGCGCGTGGCGCTCATGCACGAACACCCCGCTGGTGCCGCCCGGCCCCGAGTTGAGGTATTTGTAGGAGCACCAGCAGGCAAAGTCCACGTTCCAGTCGTGCAGGTGCAGTTCGAGGTTGCCGGCGGCGTGGGCCAAATCGAAGCCCACGGTGGCCCCCGCAGCGTGCCCGGCGGCCGTGATGGCGGCCATGTCGAAGGCCTGCCCGGTGTAGTAGTTCACGCCGCCCAGCAGCACCACGGCCAGGGTGTCGCCCAGTTCGGCAATTCTGGCCAGGATGTCGGCCGTGCGCAGGGTGTGCTCGCCGGGCCGGGGCAGCAGCTCCACGATGGCCGCGGCCGGGGCCAGGCCGTGCAGGCGGGCCTGGCTCTCGAGCGCATACTGGTCGGAGGGGAAGGCCCCGCCTTCCATCAAAATAACGAACCGCGAGGCCGTGGGCCGGTAAAACGACACCATTAGCAGGTGCAGGTTTACGGTGAGGTTGTTCATCACCACTACTTCGAGCGGCCGGGCGCCCACGAGGCGGGCGGTGGGCTCGGCCAGCGCCTCGTGGTAGTGCAGCCAGGGCGAGGTGCCGTGGAAGTGCCCCTCCACGCCCAGGCGCTGCCAGTCGACAAACTCCTGCTCGACGGCCGCACGGGCTGCCACGGGCATCAGCCCCAGCGAGTTGCCGCAGAAGTAAGCGCACGGTTGCCCATCGGGGCCGGGCGGAATATGAAACTCCCGCCGAAACAAGGCCAGCGGGTCGGCCGCGTCGAGGGCGGCGGCGGGGGTGAAGTTGGTCATGGAAACCGTTGCGGGCCAGTGAAAAAAAGGGTGGGTTGGGTAGCAGTCGTTGGGCGGCTACCACGGCTTCGGCGCGGGCTTCAGCCCTTCAAAGATGGCACGGGGACCGCCTTCCAGCTGGGCCTGGGCCTGGGCCGAGAGGGTAAACGCGCCCGCCAGCAGCCCCAGGTACAGGCCCAGACCCAGCACGCGGGCGCGGGCCGAAGCGTTCTTCCAGGTATGCAGTGGCCGCGCCCCGAAGGCCAGCGCGGCGCACAGTAGCAGGTGCAGCGGCAGCAGAAACCGGCACTCCACCAGCACCGGCAGCACGGCCGCGCAAGGCAGCAGCAGCGCCGCCAGCGTCAGCAGCGCGGGCACCGGCGGCCGGCGGCCGGCGACGGCGCGGCGCAGCCCGGCAAGTAGCACCAGCAGGCCCGCGCCCAGGACCGTGTAGTTGGCCCAGGCCAGGCTCCAGGTAGGCACGTACACCTGCTTGACGTAAGGCGTGGGGTACTGCACGTCGAGGGCGTTGAAGAGGTGGCGGCCCCACACGCCGGCCACCACGGCCGGGGACGCCCGCACCAGAGCCAGGTACTCGGCGGTGGTGGTGAGAGTTTCGGGGCCGCTGTGCCGCCACAGGGCCTGCCCGGCGGGGTCGGCGAAGAACATTTGGGGCGCGGGGTGGTCGTCGGCCTCGCTGGTTTCGTACTTCTGGTTGCACAGCCCCATTTGCAGTTGCTGGAAGTAGAGGCTGCGCCCGCCGGGCGGGTGGGTCAGCACCAAGGGCGTGGCCGCGTCAAAATGGTGCTGGTTGAGCAGCAACTGCGGCCCGCCCACCAAGGCCAGCCCGCCCACGAAGGCCAGCCGCCGGCCCCACTCGGCGGCCGGCCCGCGCCGGCGGGTAGCGGGCCGGGGCCACAGGGCCAGCAGCCCCGCCAGCGGCAACGCCGCCAGGTACACGGGCCGGAAGTTGACGGCTGCCGCCACCGCCACGCCCGCCAGCAGCCCGCTGCCCACCGAGCGCCCGCGCAGCAGCGCCCACAGCCCGCCGGCCAGGGCCAGCAACGACGGAAAATCGGTGAGCGGGTAGTTGAAGTACCCGCGCCAGAATACAAACCCCAGCGCCCCGAACGCCAGCCGCCGCTGCCACGACACCGGCGTGGCCTCGGCCCCGTTTGCACCGGCGGGCTGCAAGGCCTGCCACAGCCCCGGCACCACCACGCCGAAGAACCCCGCCGCCAGCGCCGCCCCCACCACCCGCACCAGCGTGACCGTGGGAATGCTGCAGGCCTCGCCCAGCCAGGCCAGCGGTGCCAGCAGCAACGGAAAGAAGTAACCCCGCAGGCTACTGTCGAAGGCGTAAAGGTCAAAGCTGCCGCTCTGCCAGTACTGGTTGGCCAGCGTCCAGTAGTAGCCGTCGTCGTACCGGTAATCGACGCTCTCGCTGGTGAAGAGGTAAACGCCGAAGGCCACGAACAGCACTCGGAACGCCGCCTGCCCCGGTCGGCGCTCGGCCCAGGCGTGGGCGCGGGCCAGGCGGCCGGTGGTGGGCAAAGGGGCGGCAACGACGGACATACGCGGGCGGGCAGGTGGGCAGGCAGGTGGTGGAAGGGCAAATTTACGGCCCGCCGCCGCCGCTGGGCCTCAGTTGGTGAGGATAATGCCCAGGAAACACGCCGAACCAGAAGCATTGCCGCCCCACGTTGCCCATGTAGGGCCCCACTCGCAGCCCGCGCCCTCCTCCCCAACGCGGGCCATTGGGCCAAGCCCAGGGCCCCGGCGCACGGTAGCCACAACCGCAGGCACCAGGTGACCGGCCCCACGAAAAAGCCCCAAAGTGCCACGGGATGGCAAGCCAGAACGCTACCCCCAGCAGGGCCAGCGCCGCCGTGCCTGGTGCCACCCATTGCCACCGGGTGGGCCAGCGCCCCACCTGCGGCAGTGCGTAAAATGCCTTTTGCGTAAGTCCGGGAATTGTTATTGTTTCTGCTCTTCTGGCCCCAGAGCGGCGCTACGCCCACTGCGTCTTCCGCCACTGCACCCACTACGGGATAATCGCCCCAGCATCTAGCAGCTTAGCAATCAGACAATTCAATCAAAAACCAGAAACTCACCCAAACTGCGCCCGCGCCAGGCCCAGCCAGTCCAGCGCGTTCTGGCCCAGCATCCGGGCCTTCAGGTCGTCGCCGAAGGGCATCGAGCGGATGAGTTCGGCCGGGGTCAGCTCGCCGAGCGGGAAGGGGTAGTCGGTGCCGAGCACGATTTTGTCGGGGCCGAGGGTTTTGACGAGGTATTCCAGCAGCAGGGGGTCATGCACCAGCGAATCGACCCAGAACTTGCCCAGGTAGCGGCGCGGGTTGTGGGGGTTGTCGACGGCGCAGAGGTCGGGGCGCACCTGCCAGCCGTGCTCGATGCGGCCGATGGTGCTGGCAAACGTGCCCCCGCCGTGGGCCACGGCCACGCGCAGGGCCGGCAAGCGCTCGAGCACGCCGCCAAACACCAGCGAGCAGAGCGCGAGGGTGCTTTCGGCGGGCATCCCCACGAGCCAGGGCAGCCAGTATTTGGGCATTTTTTGCTGGCCCATCATGTCCCACGGATGCACGAACACGCACATTCCGAGCGCGGCAGCCGCCTCGAAAACCGGGAAAAGTTCGGGCGCGTCGAGGTTCCAGTCGTTGATGTGGGAGCCGATTTGCACGCCCGCCAGGCCAATGCTTTTGCAGCGTTCGAGTTCTTTAATGGCCAACTCCGGGGCTTGCATCGGCAGGGTGCCCAGGCCCACAAAGCGGGTGGGGTAGCGCTGCACCACGCCGGCAATGTGGTCGTTGAGCAACTGGCTGAGGTCGAGGCAGTCGGCGGGCTTGGCCCAGTAGCTGAACATGACGGGCACGGTGCTCAGCACCTGCACCTGCACCTGGTGCGGGGCGTACTCGCGCAGGCGCACGGCGGGGTCCCAGCAATTGTCCTGCACCTCCCGGAAAAACTTGTCGTCCTGCATCATGCGGGCGCAGCAGGGCTTGTGGTGCTCGAGGCGCACGAAGCCGCCGTAGCCGTAGCGCTGGGCCAAATCGGGCCAGTGCTGGGGCAGGATGTGGGTGTGAATGTCGATGGCAAGCATAGCTTTTTTGTCAATGAGTGAATGAGCGAGTGAGTAAATGAGTGAATTAATGGTTGGCAGTGCGTCGCCTCGCGTCACCAAACTATCAACTCACTCATTCGCTCATTCGCTCATTCACTCATTGAAACCGGGGCCGCCATGTACGTGCCGCACTGTTTGCAGGTCCGCAGGTCGTCGTTGGCCCAAAAGGCGTTCATGATGGGCGGCAGTTGGGTCACGATGTCGGTGATTTCGGCGAAGGTTTCGTGCAGCTTGGTGCCGCAGTTTTCGCAGTACCACTGAAAGCCGTCGAGTTCGCCGCCGCTGCGGTAGCGCTCGAGCACCAGGCCCACGGTGCCGGCGGGGCGGCGGGGCGAGTGCGGCACGTGGGGCGGCAGCAAAAACATTTCGCCGGGGCCGATGGCGATGTCCACCGGCTGCCCGTCCTCGATGATTTTGACGGTCATCGTGCCCTCGATTTGCCAGAATAGCTCCTCGCCGGCATCGACGTGGTAGTCCTTGCGGGCGTTGGGGCCACCGACGACCATGACGATAAAATCGGCGTTGTCGGTGAACACCTGCTGGTTGCCCACGGGTGGCTTGAGCAGGTGGCGGTGCTCGTCAATCCAGCCTTGAATGTTGAAGGGGCGGCGTATCATGGTTTTCTAGGTAAGAGTGAAGAATGGGCGGCTGGCAAGGTTTGGAATGAGGCGGGCCGCCCCGCCCGGCCATTGCCTGCAGAGCCGACTTTAGCGATGGTGGTCAGTGGATAATGGCTAAAAGCCATCCGCCAAAAATCATCAACCATAAACCCGGCTCATCGTCCGGCATTGGGGTAGCCACGGGCGGTGTCGGCGGCCCCGAGGGCGCGGCGCTCAAAAATACGGCGCGGCGGCGGGGGCAGCGACCTGAGCCGCCGCAGCACGCGCACCGGCCCGGTGCCGGGCAGCGTTTGCCAGCGCCCGTTGCGCTGGTAGCGGGCCAGCTCGGCGGTCAGGGCGCTGTCGCTGAGTGGGTAGGTCGAGGCCTGGGGCAGGGCCACGAGGTAGTCGGCATCGCCGACGTAGGGAAATAAATAGACAAAGGGCCGGGCCGCCAGGTGCGGCAGCACGGCGCTCGTGGCGCTCACCCGCGCCGTGGGCGGCAGCAGGGCCAGCGCCCGGTGCGCAGCCCCGGCATCGAAGGGCTGTTGGTAGTGGCGGCCCCGAAAAAATTGCTGGGCGGCCTTGTCGTAGCCCGGCGACACGCGCACCTGCATCGAAACCACGGTGGCGGCCAGGGCCAGGACCGCCGCCGCCGTTGCCCACTGTGCGGCCCGGCGCGGGGCCGCCCCCCGCGCCAGCCACTGGCTGAGGGCGGCGTGCAGCACCGGCACGAACTCGATGGAATACTGGGCATTGAGGCCCCAGTGGCTCACGTTGGCCGAGAGCAACTTCTGGCCGTAGATGGGGGCCAGCATCAGCAGGTACGCCGGCCGTCGCAGCAGCGCCAGCCCCCCCGACAGCAGCACCATCGCGTGCAGCTCGCGCTTCACGTGGTCGCCGTTGGGCGCGTTGAAATAATTAACGAACAGCAGCTTGAGTACGAAGAATGGCCGCGTGGCCAGCGTCGTCAGCACCTCGCCGGCCGAGGTGCCCAAGGCGGCGTAGTTGGCCTGGTAGCCGTAGGCCTGCCCCGCGCCCAGGGCCGGCACCACAACCAGCACCACCGCCAGAAAATACGCCGCAGCACCCGCCGCCAGGGCCAGCGCCCAGGTGCGGCGGGCGGGCGTGCGCCAGTGCAGCAGCGCCAACCCCAGGGCGATGAATACCAGCCACAAGGCCATGTTTTCCTTGCTCAGGGCCAGCAGCGCGGCCACCGCCGTGGCTCGGCCCCGGCGGTCGGCCTCGAACCAGTAAAATAGCCAGGGCAGTAGCATGGCCGCCAGCACGTTGTCGTGGTAGTCGAAGGCCAGGGCCGAATAAACACCCCAAGTGCTCAGAAACAGCACCAGCAGCGCCAGCGCCGCCCCCGGCTGCCGGCCCTGGGTGCGCAGCAGGTGCAGGCGGTAAGCTCCGCAGCCCCCGCCCAGCACCAGCCCGATTTGCGCCAGCACCAGCGCGTAGCTGCCAAACACCCAGTACAGCGGCGCGTAGAGCAATTGCGTCAGCGTGAAATGGTCGCCGAGCAGGTTGTTGTAGCGCATCACCGAGTTGGCGTTCGGCCGCAGGTGGGCGTAGTCCCACAGGGCCTGGTTGTAGATGCCCAGGTCGTAGGCGTAGGTCCGAAACAGGTAGTGATTGACGACCGCCAGCAGGCCGTACGCCGCCCCGAACAAGGCTAGCACCAAGCCCGCCCGCCACAGTGGCGGGCGGGCCACGGCGGGCAGCGCATCATGAAAGTGGTTCATTCGCATTCAAAAAAAAACTGGGCCACGAGCCGCCTGGCTCGCCCCGCCGTGCAAAGCAACGCACCAACGACCTTTGCGCCATGCTCGTCATTTAACATTTAACATTCAACATTAAAAAATGGACTTCTCCCCTTACCGCGCCCTCGTGGGCGGCAGCACCCAGGGCATCGGCCGGGCCGTAGCCCAGTTGTTGGCCGAGCGCGGCTGCGCCCTCACGCTGCTGGCCCGCTCCGAAACCGCCCTGCAAGCCGCCGTGGCGGCCCTGCCCACGCCCGCCGGCCAGCAGCACGACTACCTGGTGGCCGATTTCGACCAGCCCGCCGCCGTGGCCGCCGCCGTGCAAGGCTACCTGGCGCAGCACCCCCACGCGTTTCAAATTCTGGTGAACAACACCGGCGGCCCGCCCGGCGGCCCGCTGCTCGACGCGCCCGTCGAAGCGCTGCTGTTGGCTTTCAACCAGCACATTGTCTGCAACCACTTGCTGGCCCAGGCGCTGGTGCCGGGGATGCGGGCGGCCGGCTACGGGCGCATCCTCAACGTGGTAAGCACCTCCGTGAAGGTGCCGCTGCCGGGCCTGGGCGTGAGCAACACCGTGCGCGGGGCCGTGGCCAGTTGGGCCAAAACCCTGGCCACCGAACTCGGCCCCCACGGCATCACGGTGAACAACGTGCTGCCCGGCGCCACCCTTACCCAGCGCCACCACGCACTCATCGACAAGAAGATGGCCCAAACCGGCCAGCCCGCCGAAGCCATTGAAGCGGCCATGCTCGCCACCATCCCGGCCCGCCGCTTCGGGCTGGCCGAGGAGGTAGCCGCCGCCGTGGTTTTTCTGGCCTCGCCGGCCGCCGGTTACATCAACGGCACGAGCGTGCCCGTGGACGGCGGGCGCACGGGCAGCTTGTAAGAACTGCTGTTACGCAGTGGCGTTTTGGCGCGGGCCTCCTGGCCCGTGCCAGTTACCTGGGGGCCTCCGGCCCCCAATCGTTGAACGATGGGCATCGGAAGAGCGGACGATTCCGGCCTGGGGTGCGGGCCAGCGGCCCGCAAGTAAGCGGCACGGGCCAGGAGGCCCGCGCCACTGCGTGACATAAATTGTCAGCCACCAGCCCCGAATACCGG
>JANYFQ010000189.1 GCA_025362615.1 Hymenobacter sp.
GCACATCGGCAAAGCTCAGGCGCTCGTACTCGGCCACGGTTTCGTGGAGGTTGGGGCCGCTGACGGTGAAGTGAAACTGCCGGCGCCCGATACGCTTGGAAATCATCATCTGTAACATAAACAAACGCCCCGCCGGGGCAGCAAAAAGGTGAAAAATAAGTGCCGGGCCATCAGTTCGACGGCTCGTCTGGTGGCCCGTAGCACCCGTGTTTGTCTAACGGCGGTAGTGCCCTGGATAGTTTCCTGAATGCCTGTTTTGTTAGTCAGAAAAGCTAAAAAAATTAGCCTGATAACTGCGTCTGACAACGAAGGCATAACCGGAACAGGAAATTGCCGCCCGCGCCCGTTTTTGCCTACTCCTGCACGAACTGCACGGTGCGCGTAACGCCGCCTGTGCTCACCTGGCAGAGGTAGGTGCCCGGAGCGAGTTGGCCCGTGGTCACGGCCACCTCGTCGGCGGCAGTGGCGGTGGGACGAACGCGCCGCACCACGGCACCCCGAACATCAAAAATGGTGACTTCCAAGAGGTTGCCCGGTACTTGAAGCACCTTCGGCAAACGAAGCAAGAACTGGCCGTTGCTGGTCGGGTTAGGAAACAGCGTCAGCTCATCCGCCACAGCGGGCTGGGCCTGGGCCGTGTCCAGGGTGAGCGTCTGGGCGAAAGCATCGGCGGCCATAAAATTGGGGATGCCGTAGCCCAGGTTGTTGTCGGGGGTATTGGCCTGCGAGGCCGTGCGGCGCAGGGCTAGAATGACTTGCTGGGCCGTCAGGCGCGGGTTGGCCTGCCACAGGCCGGCGGCCAGGCCGGCCAGCTCGGGGCAGGCGTAGGAGGTGCCGTTGCCGCGCACCCGCGCTCCGGTGGGCGTGAGCACGGCGCTGGCCACGCCCATGGCGGCGAGCGTGGGCTTGATGCGCCCGTCGGCCGACGGCCCAAACGACGAAAAGCCCGCCTTGATGCGCGTCGAATCGACGGCCCCGACGCTGATGATGGAGTCGGCATCGGCCGGGGCCGACACGTAGCGCCACGCGTTGCGGCCTTCGTTGCCGTTGGCCACCAGCACGAGCATTCCCACGCGGGCGGCCACGGCGGCGGCCCGCGTCGAGAGGGCGGTGCGGCCGTTCATGTCGGCGTAAGTATAGTCCACCGAGGGCGCGTCGAACGTGGTGTAGCCCAGCGAGGAGCTGATGATGTCCACGCCGGCCGAGTCGGCGTATTCGGCGGCGGCCAGCCAGTTGGCCTCCTCAATGGGGTGCTCCGAGGTGGCATCTTCGGTGAGGCAGAGGTGAAAGCCGGCGCGGGGCGCGGTGCCGATGTAAAAGCCGGTTTGTTCGGCTCCTATCAGCCCCAGGCAGTTGGTGCCGTGGCTGTCGCGGGTGTAAACATTACGCCCGCCGTCCACGAAGTTGCGGGTGCCGAGCAGGCGGTTTTGGGCGAAAAGCGGCTGCATGGCCGGGATGCGGTCCACGCCCGGAAACCCGGCATCAAACACGGCAATCTGGATGCCTTCGCCCCGAAAGCCGGCGTCGTGCATGGCCACGGCCCCGATGACTTGGTTCTGAGCGAAGGGCGGGCCGTAGTCGGCGCGGGTGCCGGTGGTGGCAGTAGTGCGGGCGGCCGTGGGGGCGGCTTCGGCCCACACGCGCCCGGTGCCCGGCTTCGGCCCCCGGTTCAGGGTTTGGGCCGAGGCCACGATGGGCAGGGCCTGAATGCGGCGCAGGGTGGGCGAATCGCAGGCCACAACCAGCGCATTGAACCACTTCGAGGCGTACTGCACGGTGGGCCGGCCGGCCACGGCCCGCACCTGGGCCACGTAGGCGGGGTTCACGGGCAAGTCGCGGGGCAGCACGGCAATGCGCTGCCGCTGCCGCCGCGCCAGCGCCCGCGCCGACAAAAACGCCTGCGGCTGGGCCACCGAAAACGGCGTACCCGTTTTGTTGCGCAGGTACACCAGGTGGCGGCGCACCGTGCCCTGGGCGGCGGCCTTGGGCACGGCGGCGGCCAGCAAGCCCACGATTGCCAGGCCGGTAACTATGTATCCTTTCATTAGAAATGCAAAATATTGGTTGGCGCTTACGTTTCTTATTGACTGCCTGTACTAAGCGAAACAGGCAGTGGTTTTTGGTGCAATTACTTAATCATTGATGTTACGCAAGGTGTCTCTTGTTTCTTGTTTCTTGTTGGGTGTTTGTGAGCGGTTTTTGGGGCACGAAATCAACCAAAAACAAGAAACAAGCAACAAGCAACGAGAAACACAAGATGCTCAAATTGCCCGCGTAACAGCAGTTAATCATTGAACATGAAAGCCAACAGCTAATGGATGCTGGCCCTCAATCCGACACCTACGGCCCGGTTTCGAGCAGGATTTCGGTGTGGCTGGTGCCGTTGTATACGCCCAGTTGCGGGTCGCAGGTGTTGGTGCTGGGGTCCTGAAAAATGAAATTAACGCCGCGCCGGTACACCGGCCCGGTGCCCAGGGCAAATACCTGGCGGTAGCTGCGGCGGGCGCAGTTGTCGTTGTCGGCGGCCCGGCCAATGTTGGCCGTAGCCAGGGCCTGCGGGAAGGTGCGGCCAGCGACACCGGGCAGCGCGGGCAGGGCAAAGGGCTGGCCGATACTGCCTTTGACGTAGCGCCGGGTTTCGGCCGTCACGGTGTCGCCGCTGGTGTTGGCGTAGGCACTGAAATTCCATTTGGCCGAGTCGCGGACCGGAAACACCAGCTCGACGGTGCGGCGGTTGGCGCGGGTATAGACCACCCGACGGGCATCGACGGAGAGGGTAAACACGCTGTCGGGCACCCAGGCGGCGGCAGCCGTGGCCCGCCGGGCCGACTCGACCCGGAATACGGGCTGGCCGGCGGCATCGGGGTAGGTGGCGGTCAGGCGCTCGCGCACCTGGTAGCTGCTCGTTGTGGTGCCGTAGTTGAGCCACGTCGTATCGAGTACCTGGTAGATGCGGAATTGGCCCACGGCAGCCGGAAAGTAGCCCAGGCCGGGGTCGGTTGGTTCCAGGTAAGTGGTTTCCTTACAACCCGGCAGCAGCAGCCCACTGGCCAGCACAAGCAGAATTTTTTTCATAAACGGCTCAATGAAAAAGGCCCGGCTTTGGCACCGGCCCCTGCTCGTGTAACGGAATAATGGCCGGTATTCGTGCCGGAACCCCCAAATATAATGCAAGTCTGTGGGTTGCCGGGTTGCAGTTGCCCGTTGCCGGTTTCGGTAATAGGCCAATTGCATAGCCCCGCCCATCCTGTCCGTTCTCAGCCTGCCCATCGCGGTGCTGACGTTGGGGCTGTTTTATCTAGTCATTAACTTGATAATCATTTGGTTGGCCGATAAGATGATGACGAGTTTCGACGTTTACGGGTTCCTCAACACCCTGCTTTTCAGCTTGGGCCTGGCCGTGGTAAATGCGGTGGTGGGGATGATTTTTGACAAAGACGAAGACTGCCCGCCGCCACTGCCTTGCGCCGAACCAAAAAACAGACCCAAAAAGGCCCGCTGCAACGCGGGCTTTTTTGTTCTGCTCACGGCTGAAGTTTTGCTCACGGCTGAACCGGCTGAACCGGCGGCAGCGGCGGCGCGGGCAACCGGCGTTTGGCGCGGTAGCGCCTCACCGCCCACCACGTTGCGCCGCCTAGCAACACCAGCGGCCACGCCGATACAAGGGCCAGGAGCAGGCCGGTCAGCAACTCCCAACCGTCGTAAAACCCCGCTACCAGGCGGCTGCCGAACGATATGACCGGGGCGTCGGGCACGTCCTGGGAAGTCGGCTGGTAGCAACTCAGGGTGACGGTGGCGTAAGCCACTTGGTCGTTGAGGGTTTTGAGGCGGCTTTCGGTGCTTTCGATTTCCTCGCGCACCTCGCCAATCTGCTTTTCGATGGCCAGGATGTCGCTGATTTTTTGGGCCTTGGCGAGCAGCGCCACGTAGCGTTGCTCCACGGCGCGTTTGGTGCCGAGGCGGGCGGCCACGTCGGCGTGTTCGGCCGTCACGTCGTCGGTGGTGAGGTTTTTATGCTCGACGGTGCCTAGCCGGGTCAGCGCCCGCAAGGTGCTTTGGAAGCGGCCGGGCGGCAGCCGCAGCGTCATTTCCTGCCGCCACTCGCCGTTTTCGCGGGTTTCGGCGGCGGCACTCAGGTAGCCGCCGCTGCGCTGCACGAGGCTGTCGAGGCGCTGGATGGTGCGGGTCAGGTTGCTGACTTTGAGGCGAATGTCGGCGTGGTACACCAGCAGCCGGTTCGTCGGCACGGCCGGTGGCGTTGGCAGGGCCGGAGCCTCCGCGCCGGGGGCCCCGCCTTCCGCTTCGGCATCCGCCGTTCCGGTGGCCGGGGCTTCGGTGGCCGGGGCTTCGGCGGCCATTTTCTGTTCAGGGCCGTCGTTTTTGCCGCAACTGCCTAGCAGCACGGCCATCAGCAGGCCACCAATCGTTGTTCTCAGCGTTTTCATGGGCGGCAGGGCAGCAGGTGGAAAGGCGCACGGCCCAAACCAAGGCCGGCGGTGCCGTTGCTTGATGCGGAGAGGCCCCGAACGTAACCCGGTTTCGCCAAAAAGCCGACAAAGCCACAGCCAATCAGCCAAAACCAGCCATTACGTGCGCCTGATATCAGTTCCCAACGCATTGAGCCGTTGGTCAATAAACTGATACCCCCGGTCAATCTGCTCGACGTTGGAAATCACGCTCGTGCCCTCGGCACTGAGCGCGGCAATGAGCAGGGCCACACCCGCCCGGATGTCGGGCGAGGTCATCGAGATGCCGCGCAGCCGGGCGCGCTGGTCGAGGCCGATGACGGTGGCGCGGTGCGGGTCGCAGAGGATGACCTGGGCACCCATGTCGATGAGCTTGTCCACAAAAAACAGCCGGCTCTCGAACATTTTTTGGTGAATCAGCACCGTGCCTTTGGCCTGGCAGGCCACCACCAGCACGATGCTCAGCAGGTCGGGGGTGAAGCCGGGCCAGGTATGGTCGCTGATGGTGAGGATGCTGCCGTCGAGGTAAGTGCTTATCTCATAGTGCGGTTGGGCGGGGATAAAGATGTCATCGCCCCGAAATTCGAGCTGAATGCCCAGCTTGCGAAAGGTGTCGGGTATCAGGCCCAGCTCAGAAATCTGACAGTCTTTGATGGTGATTTCGGAGCCCGTCATGGCCGCCAGACCAATGAAGGAGCCAATTTCAATCATGTCGGGCAGCATCCGGTGTTCGGTGCCGCCCAGGCTTTCCACGCCCTCAATGGTCAGCAAATTCGAGCCAATGCCCTGAATATTAGCACCCATTCGCGCCAGCATCCGGCAGAGCTGCTGCAAGTAGGGCTCGCAGGCGGCGTTGTAGATGGTGGTAGTGCCTTCGGCCAGCACGGCGGCCATCACAATGTTGGCCGTGCCCGTTACGGAGGCTTCGTCGAGCAGCATATGGGTGCCGCGCAGCTTGCCGTCGGCCTTGATGCGGTAAAAATCGGTGCCTTCGAGCGTGAGCTTGCCGCCCAGTTTTTCGAGGCCCAGGAAGTGCGTGTCCATCGGCCGGCGGCCGATTTTATCGCCGCCCGGCTTGGGGAGCTGGCAGCGCCCGAAGCGCCCGAGCATCGGCCCCAATATCATCACCGAGCCGCGCAATGCGCTGGCTTGCTTTATAAATTCGGGTGAATCCAGGTAATCCAGGTTCACGGCATCGGCCTGAAAACGGTAGGTGTCGGTGGCCAGGCGGCCGACTTTCACCCCCAAGTCGCGCAGCAGCTCAATGAGTTTGTTCACATCCCGGATGTCGGGGATGTTGCTGATGGTAACGGGCTCGGGCGTGAGCAGTACGGCGCACAGAATTTGCAGCGCCTCGTTTTTTGCCCCTTGCGGGATGATTTCGCCGCGTAGCTGCTGCCCGCCGCGTACTTCAAAGGATGCCATTTGGGGTTTTAGCTATTAGCTGCTAGCTGATGGCTGTTAGCTTTTTGTAGGAAGATGGGGCAAATTCGAATAGCCAAAGAGCCAACAGCCATCAGCTATTAGCCAACAGCCCAATTTACTGCGGCGGTTGTTGCGGCTCCTGGGAGCGGTTTTTTTTGCGCTTCTTGCCCGATTTGCCGCCGCCGTTTTCGTTGCCGTAGCCGTTGTTTCCGCCGTTGTTGCCGCCGCCGTTGCCGCCGCCGTTGCCGCCGCCGTTGCCGCCGTTGCGGGGGCGGTCGTCGCGGCGTTCGCGTTCCCGGCGGTCGTCGGGGCGGCGTTCGCGTTCGCGGTTCCCATTGCTTTGGCTGCCCTGGCCGGGTTGGGGCACAACGAAGGTAGCCTTGCTGTCGCCGGGCATCTCGAAGAGGTTGTCGCGGTCCACGAGGGCCGGGTCGAGGCGCAACTCGCCGTTGGAGAGTTCGGCCAGGTGCCGCAGGATGGTGGCATCCTTGGCGTTCTCCTTGTTGTGCTGGCGGTAGAGGAACTTCATGGTGCGGCCAATCAGCACCGTGGCTTGCTCGCGTTCCTGGGTTTCGGTGAGGGCCAAGGCTTTGGCTACCAACGCCTCAACGGCTGCTCCGTAGGCCCGAAACTTCGGCCCCCGGCGCGGGTAGGGGATGGGCGTGGGCCGCTCGGTGCGCAGCGTGGTGGAGCGTAGCGTCACCGGTGCATCCAGGTCCACGTCGCCGCCCAGCATCGTGTTGAGGTGGTTCCAGAGGCGGCCCTGAACATCAACCTGCTCGCGCAATGCGGGTTGCAGGCGCAGCATGAGCTGCACGATGCCGGCGGCGCGGCGGGTGCGTTCGGCTGGGTCTTCGATGTCGCGCAGGCCCAGAATAAGCTGGAACGTGCTGTGCCCGTACTCGCGCACCAGCAGTTGGACGTGAAAGGGCAGGGTTTGCAGGTCGGTCATGGGGAGGAGGCAGGGGGCCGCATTGGCGGCGTTATTTCAGGTTTTCTGGGGCGGCAATTTCGGCCAGGGCCGCTTTCAATTGGGCATCCGAATAATTGGCTTGCGCCGACTTGTCATAAATCAAAACCAAGTAAACTTCTTCGTTCTGCCGAAAGGCAACCACTTGGGTTACGACCCGCATTCCGCCGCGTTTGCCTTGGCCTTTGCTTCGCACGGCCAGCCTGATTTTGAAGCAGTTGTTGCCGAGCGGTGTGCCCATTTGCGGCTCTTTGGCCAGCAACTCGCCCAAATGAGCAACCTCAGCCAGCAGCGACGGAAACTTTTTCGCCAGCGGTTTCAAGGCCCGCAGGAAACTGGCTGCCGGAATAACGTCAGCCATTGGCTTCCTGGTCAATCTCCGCCTGCACTTGCGCCAAACCGGCGGCCAAACTCACCTTGGCGGTTCGCCCCGCCACCATGTCCGCCACTTCAACGAGGGCGCCGCGCAGTTGGTCGCGTAGTTGCAATTCCTCCACTTGGCGCTGCAAGCCAAGCCACGCCCGGCGCGACACCTGGACGACCTTGCGGCCCCGCGCATCGGTCAGGTAAATGGGATTGGCGATGGTCATGGGCAACAAAGTTAAGCTCTCAGCCTAATTAATGCCCGGCGGGCATCGCGCTCAAATTCGGGGGGCAGCCGGATTTCAGTCGGCATGAGTAGCGGCCTCTTTGTCCCAATCGGCCAAGAAGTTGTGCAGGCTCACGGCGGGCAGTTGGCCGTTTTCGATGGCCTCGATTTTCGAAAAAGCCCGTTTCAGGCTGTCCCGCGTTTCGTTGATTTGCAACTCGTGCCGCACCCGTTGCCAGTCGGCGTACGACATCTGCACGGCTTGCGGCTGGCCCCGCTCGTTGGTGAGGTAAGTAACGTCAATGTTCATGGCAACGCAAAAATAGGCAGCGAGCCGCAATGGGCGGCCTTTCCTCAGCCCAACACCCGCAATTTGGCGAAACTCAGCAGCAGCACCTTCTCGCCCACTTCCTCGAAGGGGATGGTGGCCTTGGTGGTGCCCTGCTGCACTTCCAACTGCGCCACGGTGCCGAAGCCGAACTTCGGGTGCTCGACGCGCTGCCCGGCGGTTAAGTTGCTAGTGTCCGAAGGTTTGAAGTCGGCTGGGGCCACGTAGTTGGTGGGCGTGGTTTTGCGAACCGGCGCGGCCACCAGGTTCGAGCGGCGCTCGAAAACGTGTTGAAACGGCGACTCGCCCGCGCCCGGCCCCGGCCCGGCGGCAAACTTGAAGTTGAGGAAAGCCGGGTCCACTTCGTCCAGGAAGCGGCTTTTTTCGGCGCTCCGCAGGTTGCCCCACTGGTAGCGCGAGGTGGCGTAGCTCAGGGTCAGCTTCTTTTCGGCGCGGGTGATGGCCACGTAAAACAGGCGGCGCTCTTCCTCCAGGTCCTTGCGCGAGGTAATCATCATCTGGCTGGGGAAGAGGTTTTCTTCCATCCCGACGATGTACACGTTCCTGAACTCCAGGCCTTTGGCCGAGTGAATCGTCATCAGCGTCACGGCCTCGCCGTCCTGGGCCGCGTCCTTGAGGTCGGAGTCGGTGACGAGGGCGATGTCCTGCAAAAACGCGCCGAGGCTCTTGTCGTCGCGCTCCGGGTCGTCGGTGTATTCCTTGATGCCGTTGAGCAGCTCTTGCAGGTTTTCGTAGCGCGAAAGGCCCTCAATGGTCTTGTCGGCGAACATTTCCTCGAGCATCCCCGAGTTTTTGGCGATGAACTTGGCCGCCTCGAAAGCGTCTTCCTTGCCCGCCACGACGGTGTAGGACTTGATTTTTTCGGCGAAGCCCACCACCGGGTTGCTCACCCGCGCGGCCAGGAACTGGTCGGCGTGGCTCACCACTTCCCACAGCGTGTGGTTGCTTTCTTCGGCCACGTTTATCAGCTTGCTGATGGTGGTGTCGCCGATGCCGCGCTTGGGGTAGTTGATGACGCGGCGCAGCGCCTGCTCGTCGTTCTGGTTCACCGTGAGGCGCAGATACGCCACCAGGTCCTTGATTTCCTTGCGCTGGTAAAAGCTCAGACCGCCCACGATTTTGTACTTGATGTTGAGCTTGCGGAGCGATTCCTCCATCGCCCGGCTCTGGGCATTGGTGCGGTAGAGGATGGCGAAATTGTCGTAGCTGAGGTGGTTGTTCATCTTCTCCTCGAAGATGGAATTGGCCACGAGCTTGCCCTCCTCGTTGTCGGATGCGGCCTTTAGGACTTCAATCAAGTGCCCCTCCTCGTTCTCCGAAAACACGTCCTTCCGCAGTTGGGCCTGGTTGTTTTTGATGACCGAATTGGCCGCCCACACGATGTTTTTGGTGGAGCGGTAGTTCTGTTCGAGCTTGAAAACTTCGAGTTCGGGGTAGTCTTTCTCGAAGTTGAGAATGTTGGTAATGTCGGCTCCGCGAAAGGCGTAAATACTCTGGGCATCATCGCCTACTACGCAGATATTCCGCTCCTTAGCCGCCAGCTTGCGCGTGATGAGGTACTGCGAGTAGTTGGTGTCCTGGTACTCGTCCACCATCACGTACCGGAACTTGTGCTGGTACTTGTTCAGCACGTCCGTGTGGTCTTTGAACAGCACGTTGGTGTTGAAGAGCAGGTCGTCGAAATCCATCGCCCCGGCCTTGAAGCAGCGCTGGTAATACTGCTGGTAGATGGCCCCCATCTTGGGTTTCATGCTGGCCTCGTCGTCGGCCTTGATGCCGGGGTCGGCCAGGTATTGGGCCACGGAAATGAGCTTGTTTTTGGCATCCGAAATGCGCCCCAGCACGGCGTTGGGCTTGTAGATTTTATCGTCCAGCTCCAACTCCTTTATTATCTGGCCGAGCAGGGTTTTGGAGTCCTGCGAGTCGTAAATCGTGAACGAGCGCGGGTAGCCGATTTTGTCGGCCTCGGTCCGCAAAATCTTGGCAAACACCGAGTGGAAGGTGCCCATCCACAGGTTTTTGGCTTCGGGGCCGACGACCTTTTCGACCCGCGCCCGCATTTCCTTGGCGGCCTTGTTGGTGAAGGTGAGGGCCAGAATGTTGAACGGGTCCACGCCCTTTTCGAGCAAGTGGGCGATGCGGTAGGTGAGGACGCGGGTTTTGCCCGAGCCGGCCCCGGCAATAATCATGCAGGGGCCTTCGGTTTGCATGACGGCCGCCGCTTGCGAGGGGTTGAGCAGGGAGAAATAATCGAGGGCCATGGGAAGGCGGTGCTATCGGAAATAAAACAGAAGGGCAAAGGTACTGGGCGCGGCGGCGGGCGGCGTACCGCGAAACGGAGTTTCGCGGTACGGCCATTTTTTTTGGCACCGGCGTGGGGGTACGGGGCTGGCTGGGTGTCTGGGTAGGCAGAACCCTTTGCTCTCTTGCCTGTGCGCCACCTGCCCGCCTCCGCCGCTGCTCGTTTATTATCGTTGCTGCTGGCCGCCGCCTTGTTGCTGGCGGCGGTGGCCTGCCAGCGCGACGCCCCGGCCGCGCCCGCCAACACCCTGGCCGCCTTGCCGCTGGCCGCCCCCGCCCCGCCCGATAATCCCGGCAGCGCCGCCAAGGTGGCCCTGGGCCGCGCCCTGTTCTGGGACCCCCTGCTGTCGGGGGGGCGCGACGTGAGTTGCGCCAGTTGCCACCACCCCGCCGCCGCCTACGCCGACGGCCTAGCCCTGGCCGTGGGCGTGGGCGGGCGGGGCCACGGCGCGGCGCGGCGCTTCGGGGCGGCGGGCGGCACGGCCGGGCCGCGCAACACGCCCACGGTGCTGGATGCAGCCTTCAACGGACTGACCGCCAACGGCCTCGAAGCCGACCCCACCACGGCCCCCATGTTCTGGGACAACCGGGCCACGTCGCTCGAAGGCCAGTCGCTGCTGCCCATCGCCTCGCTGGGCGAGATGCGCGGCGGGCGCTACGCCGAGGCCAATGCCGTGGATTCGGTGGTGGCGCGGTTGCGGCACGTACCGGCCTACGCGGGGCTGTTCCGCACGGCCTTTGGCGGGGCGCAACCCGTCACGGCCACCACGCTGGGGCTGGCGCTGGCCTGCTTCGAGCGGACGCTGCTGGGCACTGACGCGCCCTTCGACCGCTATATGCGCGGCGAAACCACGGCCCTGACCGACGAGCAGGTGCAGGGTCTCAACGCCTTCGTGCAGAGTGGCTGCGGCAACTGCCACGGCGGCCCAATGCTGAGTGACTACCAATTGCACGTATTGGGCGTGGCCGATAACCCCCTGAATACCACTTCCGACACCGGCGCGGGCGGGCGCTACGCCTTCCGCACGCCTAGCCTCCGCAACGTGGCCCGCACCGCGCCCTATATGCACAGCGGCACGCTGGCCACGCTGGAGCAAGTGCTTGATTTTTACGACCCTGGCCGGGGCAACCAAGCCCCGCCCAACCCCCACGTCAGCGCCGGGCAGCGCGACGCGCAGTTCCCGGGCCGCGTGAACAACAAGGCCGCCATCGTGGCCTTCCTCCGCAGCCTGTCGGCGGGCAGCTTCGACCAAACGGTGCCCGTGACCGTGCCGAGCGGGCTGGCGGTGGG
>JANYFQ010000271.1 GCA_025362615.1 Hymenobacter sp.
CTCGGCCACGAAGAAGGGCTGCGACAGGAAACGCTGCACCCGGCGGGCGCGGTTCACGGTCTGCTTGTCTTCCTCCGAGAGTTCGTCCATGCCCAGGATGGCGATGATGTCCTGCAATTCCTTGTAGCGTTGCAGGATTTCCTTCACGCGCTGGGCGGTGTTGTAGTGCTCGTCGCCGAGGATGTCGGCCGAGAGGATGCGTGAGGTCGAGTCGAGCGGGTCCACGGCGGGGTAGATGCCGAGTTCGGCAATCTTGCGGCTCAGTACCGTCGTCGCGTCCAGGTGGGCAAAGGTGTTGGCCGGGGCCGGGTCAGTCAAGTCATCGGCCGGCACATACACGGCCTGCACCGAGGTAATGGAACCGCGCTTGGTGCTGGTAATGCGCTCCTGCATGGCGCCCATTTCGGTGGCCAGCGTGGGCTGGTAGCCCACCGCCGACGGCATCCGGCCCAGCAAAGCCGATACCTCCGAACCCGCCTGCGTGAAGCGGAAAATGTTGTCGATAAAGAACAGAATGTCGCGCCCCGCGCCGGTGCCGTCGCCGTCGCGGAAGCTCTCGGCGATAGTCAGGCCCGAGAGTGCCACGCGTGCCCGCGCTCCGGGGGGCTCGTTCATCTGCCCAAAAACAAGGGTAGCTTGCGACTTCTCCATCTCGGCCATATCGACTTTCGACAAATCCCAGCCCCCCTCTTCCATCGAGTGCTTGAAGGCGTCGCCGTAACGGATGATGTTGGCTTCGATGAATTCGCGCAGCAAGTCGTTGCCCTCGCGGGTGCGCTCGCCCACGCCGGCAAACACCGACAGGCCTTCGTAGGCCTTGGCCACGTTGTTGATAAGCTCCTGAATAAGCACGGTTTTACCCACGCCCGCCCCGCCGAACAAACCAATTTTGCCGCCCTTCACATAAGGCGCCAGCAAGTCAATTACCTTAATGCCAGTGAAGAATACTTCCGACGACGTAGCCAGTTCCTCAAACGCCGGCGCATTGCGGTGGATGGACAAACGCTCCTGGCTCGTGGGCTGCGGAATGCCGTCAATGGCCTGGCCGATGACGTTGAACAAGCGGCCTTTCACGCTGTCGCCGGTGGGCATCGAGATGGGCGTACCCAGGTCGCGGACTTCGGCACCCCGCGTCAGGCCCTCGGTCGAGTCCATGGCGATGGTCCGAACCCGGTCTTCGCCCAGGTGCTGCTGGCACTCCAGCACGACCACCTGGCCGTTGTCTTTAGTGACTTCCAGCGCGTCGAGGATGTTGGGGAGCTTGGTGTTTTCACCCGCGAAGCTCACGTCCACAACGGGACCGATGACCTGGGTAATTTTGCCGGTATTCGCCATGAGGGAATTTTTTGGTGCGGAAAAGTGCGGTTCTATTTGCGGTTTTCAGGCCGCAAAAGTACGGGCGGGCGGGCGCTTTTCCTAAGTTTGCCAGCTTCGGCTCAACAGGTAGCGCGGGCGGGCGGCGAAAAAAGCCGCAAAAAAAGTTTGCCAAAAACTTGCCTCGAATGCCAGCCGTTGTACCTTTGCATTCCCAAACGGCCCCTGGCCCGCCGGGAAATTGGCTGATGGTGTAACCGGCAACACGTCTGATTTTGGTTCAGAAGAGTCCAGGTTCGAGCCCTGGTCGGCCAACCAAATGTTGCGAACAAGTAACTTAACGACCCTCACAACAACGGCAAAGCGCCGGCTTCTCCAACGCGGAGGGGCCGGCGCTTTTTGCATTTAATCACTGATTTCAGGCTGATTAACCGTAATTTCACTGCTTGGGGGGATGCGTCGGTTGGACTGGTATTGAGGGTGGCATTGATGCGTACCGCCAATCAGTGAAATCGCGGTAAATTAGACGAAAAACCCGCGAAAAATCAGTGAAATCACGGTTAATCACCCTTAAATCAGTGATACTATGAAGCACGTCAAAATCTTTGCCGGCAGCGCCTCCCAGGAGCTGGCCGCTGCCATCGCCGCCGCCTTCGGCATTCCGCTCGGCGACCTCACCATCCAACGCTTCGCCGACACCGAAATGGGGCCGAGCTTCAACGAAAGCGTGCGCGGCTGCGAGGTGTTTCTGGTGCAAAGCACCTTCCCGCCGGCCGAGCATTTGATGGAATTGATGCTGATGGTGGATGCCGCCAAGCGGGCCTCGGCCCACAAAGTCGTCGTCGTGATGCCCTATGTGGGCTACGCCCGGCAAGACCGCAAAGACAAGCCCCGCGTCAGCATCGGGGCCAAAGTCGTGGCCAACCTCATCCAGAGCGTCGGCACCGACCGACTGATGACCTGCGACTTACACGCCGGCCAGATTCAGGGCTTTTTCGATATTCCGGTTGACCACCTCGACGGCGCGACCGTCACGGCCCCCTACATCCGCTCGCTCAACCTCGAAAACCTCGTCTTTGCTTCGCCCGACGTGGGCGGCGTGGTTCGGACGCGGGCAATGGCCAAAAAATTTGGGGCCGAAATCGTGGTCTGCGACAAAATGCGCCTGCGGGCCAACGAAATAGCCTCCATGCAGGTGATTGGGGACGTGAAGGACATGAACGTCGTGTTCGTGGACGACATGGTGGACACGGCCGGCACCATCTGCAAAGCCGCCGAGCTGGTGATGGAGCGCGGCGCCCGCTCGGTGCGGGCCGTCGTGACGCACCCGCTGCTCTCCGGCCCGGCCCACGCCCGCATCCGCGCCTCGGCCCTCACCGAACTCATCACGACCGACACCATCCCGCTGCGCGAGCAGAACGATAAAATCCACGTCATCTCGCTGGCTCCGTTGTTTGCGGCGGCCATCCGCAACGTGGTGACGCACGAGAGCATCAGCTCGCTGTTTGTGTAGATTATAAGCCCTGAAACTTATATTTGTCGTTTATAAGCCCTGAAGCTTATAAACCTCATTTTGCAAGCAGCCATTTTAAGCGGTGACATCATCGCATCAGCCCGCCTGACCGATAATCGCCGCAGTTCTCAACTCTCTAAGTGGCTGCGCGAAGTGTTGCCAACCACAATTTTTGAGATAAGCCAGGGCGACACTTTTCAACTGCAAACTACCGTAGTTGAGGCCCTGCCCACCGCCGTGCGGATTCGGGCGCATTTGCGAGCCGCGCCCGCCCTCGAAGGCTACCGTCCCGATGCCCGCATCAGCATCGGCTTGGGCGGTATGCTGCCAATTGGGCGCAGTTTGAGCAAATCCGCCGGCATGGCGTTCGAGCGTTCGGGGCGGGGCCTGCACACCTTAAAACAACGGCCAGCCCAGTTGTTGCTAACGTCGGACGACCCCGCACTCGATGCTGCCTGCAACACCAGTTTTGTTCTGCTCGAATACCTCATTCTTCGTTGGACTCCGGCGCAGGCTGCCGCAGTAGAGGCAGCTTTGCAAGGGTTGAGTCAGCAGCAAATCGGCGAATTGCGCGGCGTAAGCCAGCCCGCTATCCAGCAGCAGTTACGAGCGGGGGGTTGGCCCGGCATTGCGGCCTTACTCGCTTATTATCAGACACAAACTACACTAAAATAGTTGCTGTATGACACCCACCGAACACGCGCTTGCCCGGGCCGCGCTGGTTTTAGTTGCTTACGTATTGACTACCTGGCCCGCCGGCCAACTGGTAAGTTGGTTGATGCGTCGCTGGGCTACAGCCAATTTCCCTACCGATGAAGGCACCCAGCGCGTGGGCCGTCATATCGGCTATGTCGAGCGGATAATCATGGTGACTTTCGTACTCGGCGGGCACTACGATGCGGTGGGGTTGCTAATTGCAGCAAAATCCATCCTGCGCGTGAGCGATGAGCGCGCCCGGCAGCAAACCGAATACATTCTGCTGGGCACTTTGCTCAGCGTGGCCGCTGCGCTGTTGTTGGCCATGGCAACCCGCTACCTGCGCGGAATTCTTGGATTGCAGCCGTAAAAACCCTACCTTTGCTGCCCGTTTCGGCAAGGTTGCCGGCTGCGGTAAATCATTTCAAACCAACTCCTTTATGAAAAGCCTCGAGATTGTAGGGTTTAAAAGAGCGAATCTCGGCAAAACGGAAGCCAAGGCCCTGCGCCTGGACGCCCAGGTGCCGTGCGTGTTGTACGGCGGCAAGGACGTCGTTCACTTCTCTGTGCCGGCCATCCTGTTCCGTGAATTGCTGTACACCCCCGAAGCCCACATCGTGGACCTCAACGTGGAAGGCACCTTGTTCCGCGCCATTGTGCAGGATGCCCAGTTTCACCCGGTGAACGAAATGCTGCTGCACGTCGATTTCCTCGAAATTCAGGAAGGCAAGGACGTGAAGATGGACATTCCGATTAAGTACGTCGGCGTGTCGCCGGGCGTACTGGCGGGCGGCAAGCTCGTGAGCACCCTGCGCAAGCTGAAAGTACGCGCCTCGGCCGACAACCTGCCCGACTACGTGGAGGTGAACATCAGCGGCATGGAGCTCGGCAAGTCCATTAAAGTGGGTGCCGTGGTGCCAACCAACTACACGATTCTGACCAACCCCCTGGCCCCCATCGCCAGCATTGCCATCCCGCGTGCGCTGAAAGGCGAACTGGCCGGCAAATAAGGACCGCAGATTCGAACGGATTTAACGGATTGTACAAATTGTGCGCCTCTGTAAATTCATTGCCAAAGGCCGCCCCTCAATCAAGGGGCGGCTTTTTTGTGCTGTTGAAGAAACCTGACAGCGCATAATTACCTGAAGTTGTCTTTAATTCGTGTGCAAGTTCGCGCCGCTGGCAGATTCGCAGCGCACGTGAATTCGCGCAATTCCTCAAATTCGTTTAAATTCGTGATACTTGTACTCTGCCTCGGCAACATTGGCCCCGAATACGCCAACACCCGCCACAATATTGGCTTTATGGTGGCTGATTATTTGGCGGCAAAATTTGACGCGCCCAAATTTGAATTGGGTCGTCATGCCTTCGTCACTGAGTTCAAAAGCAAAGGCCAGACTTATGCGCTGGTCAAGCCCACCACGTACATGAACCTCAGCGGCAAGGCGGCCCGGCATTGGCTGAGTGCGTTTAAAATTCCGGTGGAAAACATGATTGTCGTGACCGACGATTTGGCGCTGCCTTTTGGCAAGCTACGGCTCAAAGGGCAAGGCTCGGCGGGCGGGCACAACGGCCTGAAAGACATTCAGGCCATGCTGGGCACCGACGTTTACGCCCGCCTGCGCTTTGGGGTAGATGCCAATTTTCCGAAAGGTCGGCAGGTGGATTATGTGCTGGAGCCATTCTCGGCTGACGAGCGCATCGACTTGATTACCCGCATTGAGAAAGCCGGGGAGGCCGTGCTGGCCTTCGGGGCGCTGGGGCTGGAGCGGGCAATGAACGCGGTGAATGTGAAGTAAGAGAACGTAAAACTTGTACCGCGAAGCTCCTGCTTCGCCTCGCGTAGGCTGCCCCTGGAAAGGTCGTTCAACGCGAGGCGAAGCAGGAGCTTCGCGGTACAAGATACATGAACTAGGCCACGCTGCTGCCGTTTCGCACCGCTTTTCCGGGCTGCATGAGCGCCAGGCTGCCGTCGGCGTTTTCGGCCATGAGCAGCATTCCTTCGCTCACAATTCCTTTCAATTCGCGGGGTGCTAAATTCAGCAGTACCTGCACTTGCTGGCCAATTAATTCTTCGGGGGTGAAATGCTCGGCGATGCCGCTGACGATGGTGCGCTGGTCGAGGCCGGTATCGACGGTGAGTTTGAGGAGTTTTTTGGTTTTGGGCATTTTTTCGGTGCTGTTATGGTGCCGATGCGAAGGTCCATTTTTGCAAATTCGTCGAAGCTGATGTTTTCTTTGGCAGGCGCGACGGGCGTGTTTTCCAATTGATTGGCCTTTTTAGTATCAAGCAGTTTTTGCACCTGCGCTTCGACGGTAGCGTCTTCGATTTTGGCAAACAATAATTCCGGCGCTTGCAAAACGTGGCCGCTGGGCAAGGTATTTAGTTCGGCGGCGCTGGTCCAGTTACCGATGCGGGTGTTGAGCATGGCGGCTAATTTCTGGGCCGATTCGGGGAGGAAAGGCTGCAACACCGGGGCCAGCGCAGCAGCTAGTTGCAAGGCGATATTAAGCACGGTGCCGGTGCGGGGCACGTCGGTTTTGATGAGGTGCCAGGGCTGGGTTTCGGCCAGGTATTTATTGCCGAGGCGAGCTAAATTCAATACTTCGGCCAGCGCGTCGCGGAAGCGGTAATTTTCAATTAAGTCGCCGATTTTAGCCGGAAATTCGGCGGCCTGGCGCAACGTATCGTGGTCTATTTCCTGCAATTCGCCTTGCGCGGGCACACGGCCTTCGAAAAGCTTATGCGTCAAAACAGCCGCCCGGTTTACGAAATTGCCGAGCGTGGCCACCAATTCGTTGTTGTTGCGGGCCTGAAAATCTTTCCAGGTGAAGTCGTTGTCTTTCGTTTCGGGAGCGTTGGCGCACAGCGTGTAACGCAACACATCGGCCTGGCCGGGGAAGTCCTGCAAATACTCGTGCAGCCACACGGCCCAGTTGCGCGAGGTGCTTATTTTGTCGCCTTCGAGGTTTAGGAATTCATTGGCAGGCACGTTGTCGGGCAAAATATATTCGCCGTGCGCTTTCAGCATTACCGGGAAAATAATGCAGTGAAAAACGATGTTGTCTTTGCCGATGAAATGCACCAGTTTGGTGCCCGCGTCTTTCCAGTACAATTCCCACTCGTCGGGGAAAGCTTCTTTGGTGGCCGAAATGTAGCCGATGGGCGCGTCGAACCACACGTAGAGCACTTTACCTTCGGCCCCGGCCACGGGCACGGGTACGCCCCAATCGAGGTCGCGGGTGACGGCGCGGGGGTGCAAGCCCTGGTCAATCCACGATTTGCACTGGCCGTACACATTCGTTTTCCAATCGTTTTTGTGGCCTTCCACAATCCACTCGCGCAGCCAGGGTTCGTACTGGTCGAGGGGCAGAAACCAGTGCCGGGTATCGCGCAGTACCGGCTGGGCACCGCTCAGCATCGAGCGCGGGCTGATTAACTCCGTGGGGTTGAGCGTACCGCCGCAGCGTTCGCACTGGTCGCCGTAGGCGTTTTCGTTGCCGCAATTCGGGCAGGTGCCCACGATGTAGCGGTCGGCCAGAAATTGCTGGGCCTGCTCGTCGTAGTA
>JANYFQ010000291.1 GCA_025362615.1 Hymenobacter sp.
CCTGGGAACCGCTCTAGTCCCCCCTCCCCATCGGGGAGGGGGCTAGGGGGTGGGGTGAACGTAAGGGCGGAAGCTTATACGCGACTACTCAGAGCAGCTTACTCACCAGCCAATGCAATGGCCCGCGCCTTGCCCGGCAGCGTTTTGTGGCGCTCCTTGCCCAGGGCGGCGCTGGGCGCGGGCACCCAATGGTGCCGCCCGCCGGCCCGCTCGTCGTTGAACTCGGTGGGGGCGGTGCCGGCCGCCGTGCGCTCCTTCCACGTCAGGTGCTGGGTGCCGTCGTCGGTGCGCTCCATCGTGATGCACTGCTCTACGGGGCACACCAGCGAACAGAGGTTGCAGCCCACGCAGTTTTCGTCGATGATTTCGGGTACGCGGGTGCCGGCGTTGAGCCGGATGGCCTGGTGCGCCCCGTCCTCGCAGGCCGTGTAACAGAGCTGGCAGCCAATGCACTTGTCGGCGTTGATGTTGGCCGTCACCTTGTACTTCATGTTCAGGTCTTCCCAGGGCAGCACGTTGGGCAGGGCCTTGCCCACCATGTCGTAAATGGTGTGGAAGCCCTTGTCCACCATGTACTGCTCCAGGCCCGAAGTCATTTCGCGGATGATGCCAAAGCCGAAGTGCATGGCCGCCGTGCAGACTTGCACCGAGCTGGCCCCCAATAAAATATGCTCCACCGCGTCGCGCCAGTTTTCGATGCCGCCGATGCCTGAGATGGGCAGTTGAATGTCGGGGTGCTGGGCGCAGTTTTTCACCATGTTCAGGGCAATGGGCTTCACGGCCGGGCCGCAGTAGCCGCCGTTGCTGCCCTTGCCGTCCACGATGGGGTAGGGGGCAAACAGGTCAAGGTCCACGCCCACAATGCTCTGAATGGTGTTGATGAGCGAGATGGCGTTGGCCCCCCCGCGCCGCGCCGCCAGGGCGGGCTCCGTAATGTCCGAAATGTTGGGCGTCAGTTTCACGATGACGGGCTTGGTGGCTACTTCCATCACCCACTCCACAATCATCTGCAATACCTTGGGCTCCTGCCCCACAGCCGAGCCCATGCCGCGCTCGCACATCCCGTGCGGGCAGCCAAAGTTGAGCTCGAAACCGTCGGCGCCCGCGTCCTGGCTTTGGCGCACAATGTCGTGCCATTCCTGCCGCGTCTGCACCATGAGCGAGGCGATGACGGCGTGGTTCGGAAACCGCTTTTTCACTTCCTCAATCTCGCGCAGGTTGTCGGCCAGCGGCCGGTCCGAAATCAACTCGATGTTGTTGAAGCCCACCAGGCGCTTATCCCGATAGTTCACGCCGCCGTACCGGCTCGACACGTTCACGACAGGCACACCCAGCGTCTTCCACACCGCGCCGCCCCAGCCGGCATCGAAGGCCTTCATCACTTGGTAGCCGGAGTTGGTGGGCGGGGCCGAAGCCAGCCAGAACGGGTTCGGCGCTTTGATGCCGGCGAAATCAATGGAAAGGTCGGGCATGATGTAGCGCGGACTTTTAGTCCGCGTTTGATAAAAGTATTGCAAATACAGCCAGGCAGCTAACTGCTCAAATCGCGGTCTGAAAGACCACGCTACTTGCTCAAGTAAGCGTGAATACCCCGCGCCGTAAGCTTGGCTTCCGCCGCCGCGTTTACTACTTCCGCGCCGCCATTCCAGGCGTCGCCCGAGGCCCAGTACTGCGGGTTGCCCGTTTGGCCGGTGTGCGCGTTGGCTTCGATGCGGCCCTTGCCGTCCAGCTTCAGGCCCGGTATCAGGCCCAGAAACTCCGTTTGCTTGGCCTGCCCGGTGGCTTTGATAACCATGTCGCAGTCCTCCACAAACTCGGAGCCGGACACTTCGCGCACCTGGCCGTCGCGGGTTTCGGTGCGGATGAACTTTACGCCCGTCACGCGGCCGTTGCCCATCACTTCCACCGGCGCTACGTTAAACAAGCCCTTCACGCCCACACCTTTGGCCAGGTCGTACTCGAATTCGTAGGCTCCCATTTCCTCCTTGCCGCGCCGGTAGGCCAGCAGCACGGTATCGGCCCCGAGGCGCGACGATTCGGAGGCCGCGTCCATCGCCGTGTTGCCGCCGCCGAGCACAATTACCTTGCGGCCCACCTTCGTTTCGTGGTGCCGCTGCCGCAACTCGGCAATAAACTCTACCGCGCCGAAGCAGTTGGTTTTATCCTCGCCCGGCAAGCCCAGCGCGTTGGTTTTGCCCAGGCCAATGCCCAGAAAAATAGCGTCGTACTTGTGTTCCATTTCCTCCAATTCTTTGCGCGAATTAATGGGGGAATTAAAATGGGTTTGGTAGCCGAACTGCGCCTGCAAATAAGCCATTTCAGCCAGCGTTTCCTCGTTGGTGATTTTGTACGGGGCCACACCGTACACCGTCAGCCCCGAAGGCTGGGCTTTGGCCTCAAACACGTCCACCGAGTACCCCAGCGCACGCAGCTCGCAGGCCGCGGATATACCCGCCGGACCAGCGCCAATTACGGCCACTTTCTTGCCATTATCCGGCCCCGGCCCAAACAGCTTTTCGCCGCTTTTTATCACCTTGGTGGTGGCGTAGCTTTGCAGGCGGCCAATCTCAATCGGCTTCACTTCCTGCAAGTTGTACACGCAGGCTCCTTCGCAGAGCACCTCTGTGGGGCACACCTTGCCACAGGCATTGCCGAAGTAGTTGGCCTCGTAAATCGTCCGCGCCGCGCCCGTCTCATTTCCCGAGTTTATCTGCCGGATAAACTGCGGAATGTCAATTCCCGAAGGGCAAGCCTGAATGCACGGCGCATCGAAGCAAAACAGGCAGCGCGAGCTTTCGTAGAGCGCCTCGGTGCGGTTCATCACGGGCTTTAGCTGCGCGAAATTCGCGGCAAATTCCTGCTCGGTGGTGGGGGTAGAAAATTCGGCCAATGTTTTTGAATGAAGAATGAGGAATGAGGCACTGCGCTGAATGAAGAATGAGGCGCTGCGTTGAATTGAATGAGGAGTAAAAACTAATTGACGGTATGCCAATTCTTTATTTTTCATTCAGCGCAGCGCCTCATTCTTTATTCGACTACAATTCAACGAGTTTTTCGTACGTCTCCGGGCGGCGGTCGCGGAAAAACTGCCAGGTGTTGCGCACCTCGTCAATCATGTCGAGGTCGAACTCGGAAATGAGTAGTTCGTCCTTGTACTCATCGGCTTGCGCGATGATTTGGCCGCGCGGGTCCACGAAATACGAGGTGCCGTAGAAGCGGCCCAGGTTCCAGGGCTTTTCTTCGCCCACGCGGTTGATGCAGCCCATGAAGTAGCCGTTGGCCGCCGCGTGGGCGGGCTGCTCCAGCTTCCAGAGGTACTGCGAGAGGCCGGCCACGGTGGCCGACGGGTTGTACACGATTTCGGCCCCGTTCAGGCCCAGTACGCGGGCGCCATCGGGGAAGTGACGGTCGTAGCAGATGTACACGCCCACTTTGGCGTACTTGGTCTGAAACACCGGGTAGCCCAAGTTGCCGGGCTTGAAGAAGAACTTCTCCCAGAAGCCGGTGGTATGCGGAATATGGTTTTTGCGGTACTTGCCGAGATAAGTGCCGTCGGCGTCAATCACGGCGGCCGTATTGTAGAGGAAGCCGGCGGCTTCGCGCTCGTACACCGGCACGATGATGACCATATTGTACTTCTTGGCGTATTCGGCCATGCGCTCGGTAGTGGGGCCGGGCACGGCTTCGGCCGAGGCGTACCAGGCTTTATCCTGGCCAGGACAGAAATACGGGGTGTTGAAAATTTCCTGCAAACACAGAATTTGCACACCCTGCCGGCCGGCCTCCTCAATCAGCGGAATGTGCTTGGCTTCCATCGCCTGCATAATTTCCTGGATGGTGCCTTCGCCTTCGGTCATCGGCAAGCTCATCTGAATGAGGCCGGATTTAATTATTCTGGGCATGGGTAGAGGTGTTGAATGCTGAGGGTTGAGTTTTGAATTGGAAGTGCGGGGTACACCGAATTTGGGCTACTCTTCCATGATGTCCTCGTTCCAGAGGGCCGGCTCGGCGGCGATGAACTCGTGCATCATGGCCACGCACTCGGGCAGGTCGAGGTCCACAACTTCCACGCCGTGGCTTTCCATGAATTCGCGGGCCCCATCGAACGTGCGCGACTCGCCCACCACGACTTTCGGAATCTTGAACTGCACGATGGTGCCTGCACACATATAGCACGGCATCAGGGTGGAGTAGATAACAGTGTCGCGGTAGCTGCGCTGGCGGCCGGCGTTGGTGAGGCAGTCCATCTCGCCGTGCTTGATGGCGGAGTCTTCCTGCACCCGCTTGTTGTGGCCCTGGCCCACGATGCGCCCATCGCGCACCAGCACCGAGCCAATGGGAATACCGCCCTGCGAGCGCCCCAGGCGGGCTTCGTCGATGGCGGCCTGCATAAATTCGTCCATGAGTTTTGTTGGTTTGTGGTTCGCGCAAAGTTTCGCAAAAATTTAAACTAAGAAGCTGTTCAGAAAGTCAGGATTGGTGCGGGCGGGCGGCTTTTTTCGGCCGGCCGCCCGCTTCGGGTAGCCGGTCAGACGGCCTGAGAAAAGCGGGCGGGCGGCAAAAAAAGCCGCCCGCCCGCACCGCCTACTTTGCGCTAAATTGCTGATGGCTTGCGCTTGATAAACTGCCCGTAGCCTTTCGATACTTTGGCTTCGCCGTTGGCTACGGCCACTTTTCCGCGCAGCAGCACGGTGTCAATTTTGCCGGTCAGCTCCCAGCCTTCGTAGGCCGAGTAATCGACGTTCATGTGGTGCGTAGCGGCCGAAATGGTGTGCTTTTTCTGCGGGTCAAAAATCACCAAATCCGCGTCGGCCCCGATGCTGATGGTGCCTTTGCGCGGAAACATCCCGAAGATTTTCGCCGCGTTGGTCGAAGTCACTTCCACAAACTTTTGCAGCGTGATTTTGCTCTTGTTCACGCCTTCCGAAAACAGCAATTCCATGCGGTGCTCAATGGCGGGGTGGCCGTTCGGAATTTTCGAGAAATCGTCCTTGCCCAGCAGCTTCTGCGCCCACATAAACGGGCAGTGGTCGGTGCCCACTACGTTTACCAGCCCTTGGTTCAGGCCGGCCCACAGCGTGGCCTGGTCTTTTTTCTCGCGCAACGGCGGCGACATTACCACCTTCGCGCCGTTGGCCTCGTCCTCGTACAGCGACGCATCGAGCACCAAATACTGAATGCAGGTCTCGACCAGCACACGCTGGTTGCGCTCGGTGGC
>JANYFQ010000311.1 GCA_025362615.1 Hymenobacter sp.
GAAAAGCCGCCCGCCCGCTTGTCGTCGGGTCTTCTTTGAGCAATCGTTCAGCGATTAGCGGGCGGGCGGCGAAAAAAGCCGCCCGCCCGCACCCGCCGCTCGCACTGCCTGTTGGGATAGGCTTTTAGCGGGGCCGCCGAGCGGGGTCAGATACCCTGCGGCCCCAGCTCGCGCAGCAACTCGCGCAACCCACTGGTTTCTTGCAAAATACGGCCTACTTCGGTCACGTAGGCGGCTTCGTCGCGGAGGTCGCGCTTGAGCTGGCGCAGCTCGCGTTCCTGGCGTTTTCCGTTTGGGGCAATGGTGCCTTCGGGGCCGTATTTGAGGGCTTGGATTTCGAGCTTGAGGGTGCGCTGCTGCTGGGCCAGGGCCTGGGCGTAGCGCCGGAGCAGGTCGTCGGAGGCGGGGTCGGCGGTGGGCAGGTCGGCCAGAAGCTGGAGCAGGCCGAGGAGGTCATCGGCTTCGTAGGCGGCGATGATTTGCTGCATGAGGGCCGTTTTTTCGGCTTGCGCGGCGGGGTCGCGCTGGAGGTCGGGGTGGTGGGCGCGGGCCAGCTGACGGTACACGGTTTTGGCGTTGGTGGCCAGCGCGGCCTGGGCAGCGGCTTCGGCAGCAGCTAGTTGGCGGGCGGCTTTGGTGGGGCGGGGCGGGCGCTCGGTGGCCGGCGGCGGAGCAGTAGTGGAGGCGGCTTTCGTGGCATCGGGCGGGCCGCTGGCAGGGGCGTATTTGCCGAGGATGGCGCGTTCGTCTTCGCCGAACCGGACTTCCAGCCCTCGGGCGTTGGCGACAATCCAGGCAATAATCTGCTGCTCTTCGAGGCGGCTGAAGTAGTTGAGGAGCAGCGCATTTTCGAGCGGCGCGTAGAGTGCCCGGCGGGCGGCTACCACGGCGGTTGCCGCCGGGCCTACCTGCTGCCAGTAGCGTTGCCGCGCCACCGCAGCGGCGGTGCGTAGCTCGTGCAACTGCTGGCGCAAATTCTCGACGGCCTGCACGGCTTCGCGGAAGGTATTTTGGGCGGGCGAGTTGGTCGTTGCACCGGTGAGGGCAGGCAGGTTGATGGACGCGGGGTGCATTGAGGTTTTAATTGTTGAATTGTTAAATTGTTGCTGGCGAGTGCGTTTGTTCCGCATTGGGACTGGTGTCGGCCGGGGGCCACTTGGTCAATACAAGCCGGGCCATTTGCGGTGGCCTTTAAGCGGCCAGTAGCGGATAGCTGTAAATCCTTTTTTATTAAATACTAAATGTTTATGCGACTTATAGTGTGTGTTTAATTCTGAGTAATAATTTGAGTAATTTAATAATAAAGCAATTTAATAATTAAATTAAAAACGCTCATCTCCACAGCTCGAATGCTGTCCGAAACGTGTTGCAGTGTGCGTCCACGATGTCGGCCAGGCGCTCAGAGTAGCCGCCACCCATCGTCACGGCGACGGGCAAATTTCGGGTGTGGCAGAGGTCCAGCACCAGTGCGTCGCGCTGTTGGCAGCCAGCGGGGGTCAGGGCGAGCTTGCCCAGCTTGTCGGTGGCCAGCACATCGACCCCGGCTTGGTAAAAAACAAAGTCGGGTTGCACCCGCGCCAGCAGCGCGGGCAGCGTTTCGTGGAGAATATGCAGATAATCAGCATCGTCGGTGCCCAGCGGCAGGGCGATATCAAGGTCCGACTGTTCTTTGCGGAGCGGGTAATTGGCCCCGGCGTGCATCGAAAACGTGAACACCTGCGGTTCGTTCTTAAAAATGGCGGCCGTGCCGTCGCCCTGATGCACGTCCAAATCGACGATTAAAATCTGGCGGGCCAAGCCGTGCGCCAGCAGGTGCCGGGCGGCAATGGCCTGGTCGTTGAGGACGCAAAACCCCTCGCCCCGGTCGGCGAAGGCGTGGTGGGTGCCACCGGCCAGGTTCAGGGCGATGCCGCTGCGCAGGGCGGCCAGGGCGGTTTGCACGGTGCCGGCGCTGCTGCTCAGGGAGCGGCGCAGCAGTTGCGGGCTTTGCGGCAGGCCCAGGCGGCGCACCTCGGCGGGCGTGAGGCGCAAGTCGCGCACTTTGTGCCAGTATTCGGGGGCGTGAACGCGCAGAATATCAATTTCGGCGCACAAGCCGGGGTCGTAAAAATCGGCGGGTTCGGCGAGGCCGTGCCACAGCAGCTGCTCGCGGATGAGGGCGTACTTGGCAATGGGAAAGCGGTGGCCGGCCGGCAAATCCAGGGTGTAGTGGTCGGAAGTAGCAAGGCGGGGCATTGTGAAGGAACGCAGTGGGTGAGCGGCTTGGGCTGGCTGTAGAAGTTAGTCAAACCGCTCTTCGGCGGCTTAAAAACAATAAAACGGCCCCCGACCAAAAAAGTCGGGGGCCGTTTTTGTTAGTTTGCTTCTTGACGGAAGCTGTTGCCCAATGAATTACTGCTGTTACGCGGTGTTCCGAACCCCAACGGGGTTTCGTAGCCAAGCCGGGGGTTGGCGCGACGCGCAAACCCCCGGTGGGTCGCGCTGAAACGGCCGAACCCCCACGGGGTTCCATAGCTTGGCCGCTGAACGTGAGCCCAAAATTCAACGCTACGGAACCCCATTGGGGTTCGGCTGTTGCCGCGTTCACAGCCGGGGGTAGGCTTCGC
>JANYFQ010000321.1 GCA_025362615.1 Hymenobacter sp.
GTTTTAGGTGTTGGGTTTTAGGTGTTGGGTGTTTGGTGTTGGGTGTTTGGTGTTGGGTGTTTGGTGTTGGGTTTTAGGTATTAGGTATTAGGTGTCGGGTATTAAACGTCAAAAGTCAAGAATAAGGCAACCCAACACCTAAAACCCAACACCTAAAACCCAACACCTAAAACCTAAAACCCAACACCTAAAACCTAACACCAAACACCTTAAAAACCAACACCCAACACCTAAAACCCAACACCCTCCAACTGCGTGCGCGGATGAACTGCGTGCGCGGATGGGGAAAGAAGGGCAAAGTTACGGGGGTGGCGCTACCCGCTTACCTTTGCTGCCCAACTCCTCCCCCAACCCCCTTTAAGCAGCATGAGCGTACTGGTCAACAAAAACTCCAAAGTCATTGTGCAGGGCTTCACCGGCTCCGAAGGCTCTTTCCATGCCGGGCAAATGATTGAATACGGCACCAACGTGGTGGGCGGCGTCACGCCCGGCAAGGGCGGCACCCAGCACCTGGAGCGCCCCGTTTTCAACACCGTGGCCGATGCCGTGGCCGGCACCCAGGCCGATACGAGCATCATTTTCGTGCCCCCGGCCTTCGCCGCCGATGCCATCATGGAAGCCGCCGACGCGGGCATCAAGGTCATCATCACCATCACCGAAGGCATCCCGACCAAAGACATGATTGCCGTGAAGCAGTACCTCTCGGAGCGCCCCAGCGTCACGATGGTCGGCCCGAACTGCCCCGGCGTGATGACGGCCGGCGAGTGCAAGGTCGGCATCATGCCGGGCTTTATTTTCACGAAGGGCACCATCGGCATCGTCTCCAAATCAGGCACCCTCACCTACGAGGCCGTGGACCAGCTCACCAAGGCCGGCCTGGGCCAGACGACGGCCATCGGCATCGGCGGCGACCCCATCATCGGCACCACCACCAAGCAGGCCGTGGAGCTGCTCATGAACGACCCCGACACCGAGGGCATCGTCATGATTGGCGAAATCGGCGGCGGCATGGAAGCCGAAGCCGCCCGCTGGATTAAGGAAACCGGCAACAAGAAGCCCGTCGTGGGCTTCATTGCCGGCCAAACCGCGCCCCCCGGCCGCCGCATGGGCCACGCCGGGGCCATCGTGGGCGGAGCCGACGACACGGCCGCCGCCAAAATGGCCATCATGCGCGAATGCGGCATCCACGTCGTGGATTCGCCCGCCGAGATTGGCGAGACGATGCTGCGGGTGCTGGGGAAGTAGGCCCCAAGGCTATCAAGAGGCTGCAAACACGAGGCCGACGGCCCCGACGCGAAGCAACTACGGACCCGACGAGGGACCGCAGCCGTTTCGCGCCGGGGCCGTTTGCCAACCGCACCGGTGGGTAGCGGCGTGTGGCCTGGCATTTTTTGGGTACGGACAACGCGCACTAAACAACGAAGTTTCGCGGGCAAACCAATTTACCTTTGCCCATGCATTTCCCCCTTTCACATGAGCCAACTCAAGATACAACACTTCGGGCCGATTGAGTTGGGCTTCAATGAAAACGATGGCTTTATGGACTTCCGTAAAGTCACTGTTTTGATTGGAAATCAAGGAACCGGGAAAAGCAGCGTGGCCAAGCTCTTCGCCACCATGAGTTGGCTGGAAAAAGCACTTTTTCAAGGCCGGTTGAAACCAACTTATGTAACGCGCTACAACCGATTCGTCAAGGAATTTTGCGCCTACCAAAACCTGAAGAGTTATTTCAGGGGTGACGACACCGTAATAGAATACCGGGGAAAGGCGTACACGCTCATTTTCGAAAACAATAGGCTGTCCATCGAAGAAACTGGCGGGCCAAAAGCCTACCGGGTGCCTCAAATCATGTATGTTCCGGCCGAGCGGAATTTTTTGAGCGCGGTGGACAATCCTGACAAACTAAAGGGGTTGCCGCAGTCACTCTCCGCCTTCTGGAACGAATTAAGCCGGTCGCAGCAAGAAATAACCGACGGCTTTGACTTGCCCGTGGGCAACGCGCGGTTCGAGTTCGACAAATCGAACAAAATACCCTGGATTGTAGGCCAAAAGTCCGGTGGCAAGTATCGCTTGCGGCTTTCCGAAGCATCCAGCGGATTTCAGTCGTTCGTGCCGTTGCTGTTGGTGTCGCGCAACCTGGCCCAATCCATTTACAAAGAGCGGGACGCTTCGCGGAGTGCGTTGAGCGGCGAGGAACGCAAGAAAATCCGGTCGGAGGTTGACAAGATACTTTCCAACGAAAAGATATCTTCGGAGGTGAAGCAGACCGCGTTGGAAACGCTTTCGGCCAGGTTTAAAAATGAAGTGTTCCTGAACATCGTCGAAGAACCCGAACAGAACCTTTTTCCCCAATCGCAACGGGCCATCTTGTTTCAGTTGCTCGACTTCGTGAACACGACGGCCGAGAACGAATTGGTGCTGACCACGCACAGCCCCTATGTCATCAACCACTTGACATTAGCCATCAAGGGCCGGGAGATTTTGGACAGGCTGGCTTCGGCATCGGTGCCGCAAAGTGTGGGGATTTTGGCGCGGCAAAAATTGCAAGCCGTGGTTGCAAGTACCGCCACCGTAGCGGGCAAGGATACTGTTGTGTACGAGTTGGATGAAAAAGGCACAATCAGCAGGTTGGACACCTACAAAGGGCTGCCATCCGACGACAATTACCTGAACAAAGAACTGGAAGAGGCCAACAATCTTTTTGCGGATTTACTCGACTTGGAAAACGAGTTATGGCGAGCATAGATTTTTTGTCGGGCACTTGCCAGGATGGCACCACTCCGGCGCAGGAAACCACGGCGGCAGTCGAGTTCGGGTTGTGCGACGACGTGCCGAAAAGCCCGGCTTACCTTGACCTTCATTCGCCAGGCAAATGGGTTGCGTGTGTTCGCAATGCGAAAGCCTACGCCGTTACCTTCACGAGCATAGACAATTGCATCGAAGTCCGGCGAGCAAACGGGGAAATGGAAAGCCGTTGTGATGGCCTGCTGACGTACGATGACCACCTCATTTTCGTCGAGCTTAAAGAAAAAAACCGAAGCTGGCTGGAAGAAGGAATAGGCCAGCTCGCAATAACCATCCCGTTGTTTTTTGCCAACCATGCCCGCGAGTCTTTTGTCTCGCAGAAAGCCTATTTGGCGAACAGTCGCCACCTGCTTTTTCAATTCTCCCGGACAAGCCGGACGCAAAAGTTCCAGGATGACACGGGCGTGTTGCTGTTCGTGGAAGCGGAAATCGTGCTGCCGTGACGCACGTCATCGCCAGCCCCTTGCCCCGCCCCGTCGCAGCTGGCCGCTTGCCTGGCTCCGCCTCTCACGGCTCCCAGTTATCCAACGTCCGCTCGTTCAAATTAAAAATGATGCCCACCTGAAACACCGAGTTGGCGGCCCGCAGGAACTCGTTGCGCCGCAGGCCCAGGCACTGCCCGCTCATGAGCTGCAAATAAAACGGGCCGGAGAGCTGGACGCGGGTGAAGGTGATGGGCTCGAAGAAGACGTTGGCTTCGCCGGGGCGGAGCTGGCCGTCAATCCGAAAGTCGTGGAGGGCGACGTGGCTCAGGCGCAGGGCCGCGCCGTAGGTGAGGGGGAAATCGTGGCGGAAAAGGTGCAGGGTTTTGGTTTTTTTGCGGGCGTAGTTCACCTGCACGAAGTACTTGCGCAGGTTGCCGGCGAGGATGCGCTCGGTCACGCGCTCCGGGTTGCGCTCGATGCGGCGGGTGGTGCCCAGGCCCAGGCCGCCGTAAATTTCGAGCACCCGGCGGTCGGGCAGGCGGGTGAAGTAGCCGAGGCTGGCTTCGCCGAAATCGAAGTTCTCGGTGTTGTTCTTCTTGTCGTGGTGCAGGCTCGAAAACGTGCCCGCCACGGCCAAGTGGTCGGTAGCGGCATAGGCGCCTTGCAGGGCAAAATTGGTGTGCTGGTTGGTGCTGAGGCTGCCGTACACCTCGCCCTTTTGGGTGAGCAGCGGCGCATGGGGCGGCGGCGGAAAGTAGAGCGAGGCGCAGCCGCCCAGCGTCATTGCCAGGGCCAGGGCCGCCGCCAGGGCCGCGCTCGTACGCAAAAACACGGGGGTTGGCATCCGCCAAAAATACGTCGCCGCCCGGCGGCGGCAGCCCCAGCCCCGGCCGGGGGCGGCTTCCGTGCCCGGTCGCTTCGGGGCGAAGCAGCCCGCTTTACTGGTCCGCCTGCTTCAAAAATTGGGGCCGAAACACGATGCCCAGCCCCAGCAGCCCCGAGGTTGGGCTGAATACGCCTCGACTCACGCTTGGCAGCGCCAGGTCGGGACGGGTGGCGAACGAGAGGCCCAACGTGGCGTACCCCTGCACCGGGCCGTGGCCCGCCCGCACGAAAAAATGCGGCTCGACAAACCACTGGTTTGGCACCGCCAGCGGGACCCCGTCGCGCAACAGCCCCTCGTAATTCACCCAAGTGGCCCGCACCGACAGGCCCCAATCGAAATTCGGGTTTTGCGAGGCCAGGTACGCCTGCCCGTAGTAGCGGCGGTAACTGGACTCGTAGCGGGTGTTCGGCCCAAAGAGTTCTGCCGGGTGCAGGTCCACGTCGGCCAGCCCGAAACCCGCCACCGCCGCCAGGTATAGGGGCTGTGGGCCTTTGGTGAGGGTGTAAGCGCCCATGCCCACGTTGCCCTGCTGGTGGTGGTCGTAGTACTCGGTCGTGACGTTGTTGGTCGTACCGGTGGCCTTGTAGCCCAGGTACGCCCCTTCGGCGTTGAAGAAGATGTGGTCGGTGGGTGCCCAGGCCACCGTGGCTTCCAGTGACGTGAGGCCCCGCAAACCGGCCGTTAGTTCCACTTGGTTTTTCTGCACCAACGGCGTACTCGGCACCGTGGGCACGTACACCGCGCAGCCACCGAGGCTGCCCAGGGCCGGCAGGCCAACCGCCGCCGCCAGGTGGCGCAAGCGAAAAAAGTAGTGGTTCGACATGGAGCAGGTTTTTTTGAATGTTTGACGACCGGGCAAGGCGTTGCAGCGGCGAAGCAACCGAATAGCAACGCTCAAATTACGGCCCGGCCCGGCACACCCGCAAAACAATGTTGGCGGCTGACGGACGTGCAAAACAGCAAATCAATCGCCTCAACACCCTTACCATTAGCAGCCTGCCAAAAGACAATCTGACTTTGCCCCCGGCTGCAAAACCGGGTTTCGGCCGCCGCCCGCCCCAAAAAAGCCCGGTCCCCGCAACGAGCGTCGCGGGGGCCGGGCCATTGGGCTGTTCGCTACCGGCCGCAGCGCGGCGGGCGCATTCCCCTACTCCACCGCCAGTCGGGCGCTTTGTGTGCCGGCCCGCACCACGTACACGCCCGCCGCCAGCCCGGCGGGCAAGCGCAGGCGGGCCGTGCCGGCAGCGTCGGCCGGGGCGGCGGCCACTTGGCGGCCCAGCGCATCCAGCACCGCCACGGCGGCCCCGGCCGGTGCCCCGCCCACGGTGAGGGCGGCGCGGGCCGGGTTGGGGGAAAGGGTGAGGGCGGGCAGGGCTAGGTTTGAAGGGCGAGTGCTGCTGACGAAGGTGGTGGGCAGGCGGGCCAGGAAGTTGAGGGCGATGCGTACGCTGCTGCTGAGAGTTATGCTACCGAAAGTGGCTGGCGGGTTTACACCGCCTACAGCGTATACGCCCGCACGACTGACGGCAAGGCCCTGGCCCGCATCAATGCCCGCGCCACCACCGCTTATGGCCCAGGCATCGGCGAAAGAACTCGTGGCCGGGGTGCTGCCCGTACTTGTATCCACGTACTTGGCTACAAATACGTCGTCGTCGCCCGCTCCGGTCAGCGCTTGCCCAGCGATGCTAGTATTGCGGTTGCTGAAGAAGGTGCCAGTCACGTACACGTCGGTGCCGCTGACGGCAATACCCCGGCCATAGTCGCTGTCTGTGCCGCCGCCGCTCGTGGCCCAGGCGTTGGCAAAGCTGCTCGTGGCCGGGGTATTGCCCGTACTTGTGTCCACGTACTTGGCCACGAACAAGTCGAACAACCCTACCCCGACCAACGCTTGCCCGGCGATACGGGTACCGGTGCGGCTGTAGAAATTACCTGTGACAAATACACCCGTGCCGCTGACTGCGATGCCCTGGCCCACGTCGCTGGCCGTGCCGCCGCCGCTCGTGGCCCAGGCATTGGCGAAGGAACTCGTGGCCGGGGTGCTGCCCGTGCTCGTGTCCACGTACTTGGCCACGAACACATCAGCCCCCCCCGCCCCGACCAGCGCCTGCCCGGCTATGCTGGCGTTACGGTTGCTGTCGAAGGAGCCCGTCACATACACGCCCGCACCGCTGACGGCAATACCGGTGCCGTAGTCGAAGCCCGTGCCGCCGCCGCTTGTGGCCCAGGCGTTGGTAAAGCTGCTCGTGGCCGGGGTGCTGCCCGTGCTCGTGTCCACGTACTTGGCCACGAACACGTCCCACCCCCCCGCACCGGGCAGCGCCTGCCCGGCAATGCGGGCATTGGCACCGCTGACAAAGTAGCCTGTCACGTACACGTTCGTGCCGCTGACGGCGATGCCGTAGCCGATATCGTTGCCGCTACCACCACCGTTTGTGGCCCAAGAGTTGGCAAAGCTGCTTGTGGCCGGGGTGCTGCCCGTGCTCGTGTCCACGTACTTAGCTACGAACACATCCATGCCTCCTGCCCCGGCCAGCACCTGCCCGGCTATGCTGGCGTTGCCGCTGCTGGCAAAGACACCTGTCACGTACACATCCGTGCCGCTGACAGCAATGCTTCGGCCCGCGTCGGTGCCCGTGCCGCCTCCGCGAGTAGCCCATGTGTAGCCCTGGACGTTAGCGTCCCACTTTGCTACGAATACATCATAGGTTCCGGCACTTCCGATACTAGTCAAGCGGGTGTTACCGAAACTTACAGTGCCACCGAAAAAACCCGTCACGAACACGTTGCCGCGAGCATCCACTACAGAGGCATTGATTATTGATGCGCCAGACGTACCGGGCGGGGTACCGCCGCCCTGAGCCAATTCCCAAACCGGAGCCTGGGCCTGAGCAGCCCCAGCCAGCGCAAGCCCCAAACCGACGCAGCCAAAACGAAGGAAGCGCCCCAGCACGGCCCTGTTTTTCAAGGAGAAGAAGTTTTTCATCGGTAAATGAGAATGAAAGGCTAAGAAGAAACGGCGCGAGAACCAAAACTTTCACCCAAAGATAACGGCCGATAGCAGGCTATGCCCCGCCCAAAAAACAGCCCCCGCAACGCAAGTCACGGGGGCCATTTCAACACAACCAAACCCGCCGCTTACTTCGCGTAAGCCACGGCCCGCATCTCCCGAATCACGGTGATTTTAATCTGCCCCGGGTACTGCATTTCCTTCTCGATTTTCTGCGAAATCTCGAAGCTCAGTTCCGCCGCGCGTTCGTCGGTCACGTTTTCGGCGTCCACCATCACGCGCAGCTCGCGGCCGGCCTGGATGGCGAAGCACTGGTTGACACCCTTGAAGCCGTTGGCGGTTTCTTCGAGCTGCTTGAGGCGCTTGATGTAGCTCTCCATCATCTCGCGGCGGGCGCCGGGGCGCGAGCCGCTGATGGCATCGCAGGCCTGCACGAGGGGCGAAATCATGGCTGTCATCTCCATCTCGTCGTGGTGGGCACCGATGGCGTTCACCACGTCGGGGTGTTCCTTGTATTTGCGGGCCATGTCGGCCCCCAGGATGGCGTGGGGCAGTTCGGGTTCTTCGGCGCTCACCTTGCCGATGTCGTGGAGCAGGCCGGCGCGTTTGGCCTTCTTCACGTCGAGGCCCATTTCGGCGGCCATCGTGGCGCAGAGGTTGGCCACTTCGCGGCTGTGTTGCAGCAGGTTCTGGCCGTAGC
>JANYFQ010000360.1 GCA_025362615.1 Hymenobacter sp.
AGCAAACGTAGCGTACGCAGCGCCCGTGGGCACCGCCGTGCGGGCGTAGGACAAGATGCAGTTGCCGCCCCCACCACCTTGCTCAAACAGGAGCTGGAGGTCGTAGAGGCCGTCGGCTGCCGCCACAAAGGTGCCGGTGGCGTTGCGCGCCCCATGCCCGCCATCGTTATTAACGAAGAGCGAGCCGTTGCCGGCGTTCACCGCCGAGCCAGGCGAAGTAGCCGTCGTGACGACCGGCGTCGGGGTCAGCGCGTCCGGCCCCACCCACAGGTAGCTGCCGTCGTCGGAGTTAGTTTGGAAAGTATAGGTGCCGACTAACAGAAACACGCTGCCCCGGTAGCGGGCGCTCAGGTACTGGCCCGAAGCAGCGGGTGGCTGGGCGCTCATGGCCCCAATGTTGGCAAAATTGACGGTCGGGTCGTTGCGCCGCAAGTTGGGCAGGCGCTTGAAGAACGGAATACCCGTCACGGCATCGCCGCTGATGCGGTTACTGCTGGCATCGCGGAAGCTGCCCTGGTAGTATTCGGCCGTGAGGCCCCCGGCGGCCGGAGCCGCGTTGGTGAGGTAGGCGGGCTGACAGCCGGCCGGGACTTGCGCCCAGGCAAATTGACAAATGCTCAGCAGCGCAACAAGCGCGGCAAAGCCCGAACGTAGGGTTGTTTTCATAGGAGTATTTTTTTTCAGACTTAAGGGCCATCGGCAATCAGCGGCGACGACGTACGCACCAAGCCCCCTTTTCAGTTTTCAACAGTAAAGGTACGGCAACAATATTGTGGGAATGTTTACATTATCTACAAATCCAATTTTTTCGCATCCCTCCTGCCGCCACTCACCTTACTTTTCCAGTCACTCGCCCGGTTCGAACAAATTGATACGCTTTTTGACCGCCCGCCCGCCCGGCCAACCATAAGAACCAGCAGGAAAGTAAATAAAGATAATACAGGGCAAAAAACAAAAGCCATTTATTCGCCTGATTCGGGCGGCGCGTCGTTCAACGGGCCCGTTGCGCCGACCGACCGCCCGGCAAGGCCCCCGAGCCCGGCCACGGTGCCGCCCCCATCTTTGCCGCATGGCAACCCTCGACCCCGGCCTGGGCGAAAAATTCTCGGGCCGCACCCAACGCGCAATCAACCCCGACGGCACCTTCAACGTCCGCCGGCAGGGCGGCCCCCACCGCCACGACCCCTGTCAGTGGCTTATTCGGATGAGTTGGGGCCGGTTTATCGGCCTGGTGGTGGGCTTTTTTGTCGTGCTGAATGCGCTTTTTGCCCTGGCCTACCTGGCGCTGGGGCTCGAAAACCTGCCGGGCGTGGGCCCGCCCCATACCCTGGCCCACGATTTTCTGAGTGCGCTCTTTTTTTCCGTTCAAACCTTCACCTCCGTCGGCTACGGGCACGTTTATCCGGGCAGCAACGCCACGGGGGCGCTTTCCAGCTTGGAGGCCCTGGTGGGGGTGCTCACGTTTGCCCTGGCCACGGGCTTGCTTTACGGGCGGTTTTCGCGGCCCTCGGCGCGGCTGCTTTTCACCCGCCGCGCCCTCATCACGCGCCGCCCCGATTCGGGCCTGCCCTGCCTCATGTTCCGGCTGGCCAATCAGCGCCGCAACACCCTTATCGACCTGCAAGCCCGCGTGCTGCTGCGCTCGCTCGATGCCGCCACCGGCAACTACCGCTACAACTTTCTGCCCCTCGAACGCGACAACGTGAGCCTGCTGCCCCTGTCCTGGACGCTGGTCCACGACATCACCCCCGACTCGCCCCTGCACGGCCTGAGCGCCGCCGACTACCAGGCCCAGGACTTCGAGCTGCTCGTACTGGTAAAAGCCTACGACGACACCTTCGCCCAGGACGTACACGCCCGTTTCTCGTACATCTACTCCGAAATCGACTGGCACCGCCGCTTCGTGCGGGCCTACCACGTCGCGTCCGACGGCGTGGCCGTGCTCGATTTGGATATGCTCGACGCAACGGAAGCACTTTGAATTATGAAGCTGTTTGGAAAGGCGGTTTTTGCCGTAGGCGGTGCGGGCGGGCGGCTTTTTTGCCGC
>JANYFQ010000372.1 GCA_025362615.1 Hymenobacter sp.
CTGCTGCTGGCGGGCCGTGGCCGAGCGGCACAGGCGCTTGCCGTCCAGGCAAATCTGGGCCCCTGCGGGCAGCGCCACCGCACGCCGCGCCCAGGCAATCAAGCACTGCTCGAAGGCCCGCGGCTCGAGCAGGCCCATGACCCGGTTGAGCGTGTCGTGGGACGGGATGCCCGCCGCAAAGGGCAGGTAGGTGCGCAGCCACGCCAGCTTGGCCCGGCCGAAGTCCACGACGTGCTGCCACTCCTCGTAGCCACTCAGGCTCGCGCTCACGCACAAAAACAGGATTTCCAGCAGCGGGTAGCGCCGCCGCCGGGCCATGCGCGGGTCGGGAAGGGAGGCAAAATCCGTCAGGAAAGAGGTAAAGCTCAACGCGTTCATCGGGCCAAAGTCGCAAATTTAGCCAACCCCGTTTTAATGCGTTTACCCTGGGGGAGGGGCATGGGGCAAAGCAGGGGGGTAAGGAATGGGCTGGCAAAGGTCGCGCCGGAGCGTTTTGGGCGCTGGTGTTGGTTCAGACCCGAAAGGTTGCGTAACTTTGTCGTGTCAAACGCAAAGCGTGTTTGGCAACGGGCCTATAGCTCAATTGGTTAGAGCAACTGACTCATCAACTAGTGTTCCAGACACTAAGCGGTGCCTCCCGGCCGGAAACGACGGGATGAGCAGGGGGTTAACTCAGGGAAACCTGTTCGGGGCAAGCGGCCCCGATGGCAATCCTGAGCCAAGCCGGGGAACGGTCGTCATAGTACCCGGAAGGTGCAGAGACTAGGAAGTGAGCAGACCATGCAATACGCTTCCACCAACGCCCCCCACCTACGTCCGCCCCTCGGGGCAGATACGGTGATGAGATAGTCCAACTACTCCGGGAAACCGGAGGAAAGTGAATCAGTAGGTCCTTGGTTCGATTCCAAGTGGGCCCACAATTATTGTCTGCAATTAGCTGATTTATAGCTAATTGCAGGCAATTTTGTTTTGTCGCGGGACAAATTGCGGGACAAAAATTTGGCTTGGCCTTGATTTCTGTTAAAAACCCCGGACTAAGAGCTTGGTCTATAATCCTCGACAGTCTGTACTCCTAAGCAGGAATTGTTGAAAAATCGGTAGTCCGCCAAATGTAATGCGGGGCGCTAAATTTACAGCATTATGATTATATCTTGCTCCCATTGTGGCAGCGCGAAGACCAAGCAGAACGGCCACACGCATTACGGCAAGCAAAACCATTTTTGTCATGGCTGCCAGCGGCAGTTTGTTGCGGGCGGCCAGCAGTGGTTCGTGAGCGACGCGGACAAATCATTGATTAACAAGTTGTTGCTGGAACGTATCTCGCTGGCTGGCATTTGCCGCGTCTGCGACGTGAGCCAGACCTGGCTGCTGGCCTACGTGCGGGAATTGTATGCCCAACTGCCCCCGGACCTGGGCGCCACGCCGTGCTTGCCCGACGTGGAGGCATACCTGGCCGACCGCTTCGACGAAGAAATAAGCCGCTTGGGCGTACTAAAAAAAATTCAGTTGCATATCATGGGTATGTCAATGTAGAAGAGTATGAAGCGGAAGCGGCGTGGGAGCCGCCGGTGCCGGCGGAGCTTGCTTGCGCGGGGGCGGAGCTGACGGAAATGGAAAACAACGACTTTCTGCTGAACGAGTTATATGGCAAGCAGCGGGGCGCGCGGGTCGCCTTGTTCGGCTTGCAACTGGACGAAATGTGGACCTTCGTGGGAAAAAGGGCCGCCAAGCAGTGGCTGTGGCTCGCGCTCAACCCGGCGAACCGGCAAATCGTGGCCGTCCACGTGGGCGGCCACGGCGGCGAGGACGCCGCGCTTTTTTACGGGCAGATACCGGAGGTGTTCAAGGGAGTGGCGGGCTTTTTTTTTGATTATTGGCGGGCTTACGTCCAGGCGTTCGCGGCGGAAGCGCACGTCGGGGCGGGCAAAGAAAGCGGCTTAACGGCTTACATCGAGCGCTTTAACTGCACCCTTCGGCAGCGAGTGTCGCGGTTGGTGCGCAAGTCACTGAGTTTTTCAAAGTCACTCGAAAATCACATCGGTGCAATAAAATACTTTATATGCGACTATAATAAAAAAATGGCAGCATTACATTTTTAGCACTACC
>JANYFQ010000450.1 GCA_025362615.1 Hymenobacter sp.
TACCGCGCCGACGACGGCCTGATTCCCTGGCTCCTCACCCGCCCCCTCACCATCCGCCACTGGACGACCTTCAAGCCCCGCTACACCGACCCCCTCGGCCTGATGGAAAACGGCGAGTTCCTCGACAAGCGCCTGCTCAACGGCCTCACCCGTCAGGACTTTCAACGCACCGCCCAGGCCATGCAAACCCAGCTGACCGATGCCGTGCTGGCCACCGCCCTCGCCCGCCTGCCCGCCGCCGTGCGCCGCACCGACGCGCCCGCCCTGCTAGCCGCCCTGCAAGCCCGCCGCGCCGCCCTGCCTGCCTTCGCCGACCGGTTTTACCGCAACCTGGCCCGCCGCGTCAGCATCGGCGGCACGGCCAACGGCGACGTGTTTGAAGTCTGGCCCTCGGCCGATTCGGTGCGGCTAGTGGGACGGGCCGCACCTTTGGGGCCGCCGTTTTACGAGCGTACATTTTCCCGCGCCGAAACCCGCGTAATTTTTCTGGAAGGATTGGACGGCGACGACGACTTGCAGGTACACGAGCCAGCCGCCGGCAGCCGCCGGGGCCGTTACCCGCGCCTGCGCTTCTTCGGCGGCGCGGGCACCGACACGCAGCAGGGCCACGGCCGGGTGCGCTTCCGGCAAGGCCCGCGCCGCCCCGGCCGCGCCTACGACCGCAAAGCAGCGGAATGAGTTTTCAGTGCTTAGTACCTAGTGCTTAGTACCTAGTGCTCGGTACTTGGTGCTTGGTAATTAGGGGGGTGTCTGACTAGCAAACCCACTCCTAAGCACCAAGCACCAAGCACTAAGCACTGAAAACCCCGACCTCCTCCGCCTCCACCAGCCCACTGGGCGCGAATTGCGTCAGGCGCAGGGTTTTCAATTCGCCCACCAGCAGCGGGTCGTACTTCACAGCCACGCGGATGTAGTTGGGCGTGAAGCCTTCCAGGCGGCCGTCGGGGCCGAGGTCGTCCTCAAACAACACTTCTGTTTCGAGGCCGAGGTGTTCGGCGTAGAAAGCCCGTTTTTTCTTTTCGGAAAGGCTGCGAAGCTGGGTCACGCGCTCCTGCCGCAGGCGTTCGGGCACGCGGCCGGGCAGGCTCGGGGCCAGCGTGTCGGGCCGCTCCGAATACGGGAAGACGTGCAGGTAGCTGATGGGCAGCTCGTTGAGAAAGTGGTAGGTATCCAGAAAATCGGCCTCGGTTTCGCCGGGAAACCCCACAATCACGTCCACCCCGATGCAGGCGTGCGGCATCAGCTCCTTGATGCGGGCCACGCGGCCGGCGTAGAGGTCGCGGCGGTAGCGGCGGCGCATGAGGCCCAGGATTTTATCGGAGCCGCTTTGCAGCGGAATGTGAAAGTGCGGCATGAACCGCGCCGAAGCCGCCACGGCGGTCAAAATCTCGTCCGTCAGCAAATTAGGCTCGCAACTGCTGATGCGGTAGCGCGGAATCCGACTCTGCTGGTCGAGGGCTAGTACGAGGTCGGTAAATGTTTCGCGGCGCTCGCGGGCGGGGCCTTGCAGGCCGAAATCGCCGAGGTTTACGCCCGTCAGCACCACCTCTCTCACCCCGGCTTCGGCCAGTTTTTCGACCCGCTCCAGCACCGACTGCACCGAGCCGGAACGGCTGCCGCCCCGCGCCAGCGGAATGGTGCAGAACGAGCAGGAGTAATCGCAGCCGTCCTGCACTTTGAGGAAGCTGCGGGTGCGGTCGCCGAACGAGTGGGCGGGCACAAAATCGGTGGCCGCGCCGATGGGCGAGGCAAAAACGTGCGCCGGCTGCCCCGCCGCTGGCCGCTCGAAATCGGCCAGAATATCCACCAGCCTGAACTTCTCGGCCGCCCCCAGCACGGCGCTCACCCCCGGAATGTTGGCAATTTCCTGGGGCTTGAGCTGCGCGTAGCAGCCCACAATGGCCACGTAGGCCAACGCGTTGTGCTTCAGGGCCTGCTGCACCACTTTGCGGCACTTGCGGTCGGCGTGGTCCGTTACGGAGCAGGTGTTGATGACGTATAAATCGGCCCCGGCCTCAAAAGGCACTTTTTGGAAGCCCTTCGCCTCAAACTGCCGCCCAATGGCCGAGGTTTCGGAGAAGTTGAGCTTGCAGCCCAGGGTGTAAAAGGCAACGGTTTGGGGCTGAGGCATAGGCCCGCAAAGGTAGTAACGCGGGTTTTCAACCCGCGCGTAAGGCCATTAAACCTACCCGGTTTCTACCCCGCAAAACCGCCCCGACGCGCGGGTTGAAAACCCGCGCTACCGCCGCCCGAACTTGCACCCCCCCCCAAAACCGCTCTCATGCGCGGGTTGAAAACCCGCGTTACCGCCGCCCAAAATCGTCCATCGACACCTGTTCCAGCGCCTGCCCCAGCCGTAGCTGGCTGCCGGGCACGGCGGCGTCCTGCCCCGCCACGCGCCGCCCCACGTTATCAAACCACAGCCCACCGGCCGGTGCCACCGTGCCGAAACCATCGGTAAACGTGTAAAAGGCAAACCCCGGCGCGTTGGCCGCCAGCAGGTTGCGGCTCCACACAAAATCCTGGGCGGGCAAATGCAATTGCTCCAGCAGCGTGGCCGCCACGTCGGTTTGCGAGCCGATGACGGGCACGACGCGGCCCCGTGCTTCGGGCCGCAGCGCCCCGCCGGCCAGCACCAGCGGAATGCGAAACGAAACGGGTTGGTCGTGGGGCGAGTAGCCGGGCAGCGGGTGGCCGTGGTCGGCGCAGAGCACCAGCAAGGTGTGGGCGTACCAGGGCTGCCGCCGGGCCTGGGCCAGAAACCGGCCCAGGGCGTAATCGGTGTAAGCCATCGAGTTACGAAACTTCGTCGCCTCGTCGAAGCCCTTAAAGCGCGGCTTCATCGGCACCTCAAACGGCTCGTGGCTGCTGAGGGTGAAGGCCGTGACGAAAAACGGCTGTTGTTGCGTGGGCAGTTCGGCCAGCATCCGGGCGAATAAAGCCCCGTCGTGCGCGCCCCACTTCGAGTTCTGCTCGCGTTGCGGGAAGTCATTCCGCTCCGTAAAACCTTCGTAACCAGCCGTGCGGAGGTAGCTTTTCATGTTGGCAAAAGCCAGTTCGCCGCCGTGGTAGTAGTGCGAGCGGTAGCCGGCCCGGCCCAGGGTGCGGGCCAGGTGCGGCAGGTGTTGGGTTTTGGCCGGGTAGTGGGTGATGCTGTTGGTGGGGTGGTTGGGGTAGCCCGAAAGCAACGCCACGAGGCCCTTCTGGCTGCGGTCGCCGGCCGCGTAAATGTTGCTGAACAGCACACCCGTGCGGGCCAGGCTGTCGAGCACCGGCGTCACGCCCGCCTCGCCGCCCACGCTGCCCACCAGCTTGGCCGTGAAACTTTCGAGGATGATAAACAAGACGTTGGAGCGCGGCTCGCTGAGGATGCCGGGGCCGTTGGAGGCCGCAGCAACGGCGGTGACGCGGGCCGCCCCCGACCCGGCGGGAGCAGTAGCCGTGGCCGTGTCGCCGGGCTGCCACGCGGCGGCCAGCGGGTACAGCCCCGCCACCAGCCGCCGGGCCGCACTATCGGCCATAAAAGGCGGCAGTGGCCGGTTGTTGCGGCGGCGCAGGGCGGCATCAAGCAAATTCCAGGGCACATTAAGGGCGGCATGATTAGCAAACGGCATCTCCGAAAAATATACGTCCGACTGATTGATTGGAATTTGCTGCACGCCGCCGCGCATTGGCACCACCAGCAGTGCCGCGTAGAGCAGCCCGGCCAATGCCGCCCGCCCGCGCCCAACCCAACCCGGCAGCGCCGGCAGCGGCACCAGCAGCGCCCGGTACAGCAGCCAACCCAGCAGCGCAACCATACCTAATAAACTGAATAATAATGCCAAAGGCGCTGCCCCCGACGAAGCCGCCATCTCGGCCGGGGCGTTCAGGTATTGCAGCAGCGTATCGTCCACCCGAAACCCCCACACCTTGTAAAGCTCCAAATCGGCGGCCGTCAGCGTGGCGAGCGCCGCCACCAGCACGGCCGAATAAACGCCCACAACCCGCCCCAGCGCAAAGCGCGGCCCCCGCAAACTGCCCACCACAAAGAGCAAAAACGGCACGGCACTCCAATATGCCGCCATCGAAGCATCCAGCCGCAGCCCGTACCAGAACGTGCCCAAAACCTGATTCCAGCCCAGTGCAGCCGTTTTAGCCCCGTGATAAATCAGAAACACCCCCCGGCACCCCGCAAAAAAAACCAGCCAGAAAACAAAGTAGCGCGGCTGAAACGAAAAACGGTTTTTCACCCGGCAAAGATAACGGGAGCCGAAAACGTGCTAACCCAGCGGCCGGGCGAATCCTTCGGGGATGCGCCCGGCCACTTCACTATTTCTTTCAAAAAATTTCAGCTTTTCGCAAAAAAACTCCGCAAACGATTGAAATGAACACCAGCCCGTAAAAAACGATGGGGGTGAGCCGAAATGTATCGCCCGTACGTTAATTTTGCCTTCGGATTGACAGGGGGGCGACACAAAAAGCAGCTTGCTTTTGTAAGTTTGCCACCGAAAGCGCCCCCTGTTTCTCAAAAACCAGTCGTTTTCATCCCCACTTCCCCCGCCCAATGGCAATTCTTCGTTTCAAAGCTCTCGAACTCGTCAATCAGCGCCGCGCGAAAATCGTGGCCCCGTCGGCCGTGCGCCGTTCCGAGAGCTTCGGCCAAAGCGTCTTCAACCTCGAAGCCATGCGCTCGACGATGGCGGGCGAGTATTTCAAGAAGCTGCAAGCCGCTGTGCGCCAGGGCGCGGCCGTGGACCGGGGCGTGGCCGATGCCGTGGCTTCGG
>JANYFQ010000454.1 GCA_025362615.1 Hymenobacter sp.
GGCCCGCGAGTAGGCGGCACGGGCCAGGAGGCCCGCGCCAGAAAAACAATCCCACCACTCAACCATCCACCCCATGACCATCCTTTACGGAGTGCCCGGCGAGGGCCTGGGCCACGCCACGCGCAGCAAGGTGGTGATTGCCCATTTGCTGGCCCAGGGCCACACGGTGCGCGTGGTGAGCAGCAGCCGCGCCTACGCGCTGCTGGCGGCGGCTTTTCCGGGGCTGGTGCTCGAAATCAGGGGGTTTCATTTGGCCTACCGGGGGCTGGCGGTGAGCAAACTTCGCACGGCGGCCCTCACGCTGCGCACCGCCCCGCAGGATGTGGCGGCCAACTTCGGGCAGTACCTGAACCTGCTCGGCGGCTTCACGCCCGAGGTGGTGGTGTCGGACTTTGAGTCGTTCAGCTACCTTTTTGCCAAGGTGCATGGCTTGCCGGTGATTAGCATCGACAATATGCAGGTCATCAACCGCACCCGGCTCGATGTGGCCCTCCCCGAAAGCGAAAAGGCCCACTACGGGCTGGCCAAAAACATCGTGCGTTTCAAGCTGCCGCGCAGCCGCCGGTACTTGGTGACGACGTTTTTTTACCCGCCCCTGCGCAAAGGCCGCACCACGCTGGTGCCGCCCATTTTGCGGCCCGAAATACTGGCCGCCCGCCCCACCACCGGCGATTTCGTGCTCGTCTATCAATCGGCCACCACCCAGCACGATTTGGTGGCGCAACTCCAGCAACTGCCCGAGCAAAGCTTCCGGGTGTACGGCTTCAACAAGGACGAACGCCACGGCAACGTGCAGCTCTGCGCCTTTAGTGAGGCCGGGTTTATGGCCGATTTGGCCGCCTGCCGGGCCGTGCTCACCAACGGCGGCTTCTCGCTCATTTCCGAAGCCGTGTACCTGCACAAGCCGGTGTGCGCCGTGCCCATTCCGGCGCAGTTCGAGCAGTGGCTGAATGCGGCTCAAATTGCCAAATGCGGCTACGGCGTGCAACTGGCCGCGATTTCGGCGGATGGGGTGCGGGATTTTTTGCGCCGGCTGCCGCAGTTTGAAACCGCCCTGGCCGGGTACGCGCAGGACGGGAATGCGCGGCTGTTTGCGGCGTTGGAGGCGGAATTAATTGTTTGATTGTCGAATTGCTGAATTGTTGACCGTTCTGGGTTCTCGTTCCCGGATATGTCCCGCAGTGGGCGCGGTGGTAAAACCGCAGGGGGCGCAGTGTCGTTTTGGGGAGGCTGGTTAGAAACTGACGCTACGCGGTGCCCCGAACCCCAACGGGGTTGTACAGCACAGCCGGGGGTTGGCGACTAACGGGAGCCTACCCCCGGTCAGGATGTCAAGGATGCCCGAACCCCAACGGGGTTCCACCGCCGTTGAACGGTGACGCGGGGCCTTATCGCCAATCGTGCAGCGGCGGTGGAACCCCGTTGGGGTTCGGGCAATCCTAGCGGCTAAACCGGGGGTAGGCTCCCGGCGGTCGCCAACCCCAGGCTGTGCTGTACAACCCCTTTGGGGTAGTCGCCCCAGAGAAACAAGAAACAAGAAACAAATGCTCCTCCGCTCCTTCCTGCCCCTGCTGCTGCTGGCCGCCTGCGCCCGCACCCCGCGCCCCGCCGCCACGGCCCCCAACCGCTTTGCCGACCCCGTGCAGCGGCAGATTGCCACGGCCCAGGACGAGCGCAACATCGCCGCGCTGCTGCCTTTTTTGACGGCCGCCAACCCCGCCCACCGCGCCGCCGCCGCCGAGGCCTTCGGCTCGGTGCAGGCCCCGGCGGCGGTGCCCGCGCTGCTGCCGCTGCTGCGCGATGCCGCCCCGCCCGTGCGCCGCGCCGCCGCCTACGCCCTGGGCCAAACCGCCGACTCGGCCGCCGTGGACAGCCTGCGCGTGCGGATGTTGCAGGAGCCCGACGGGCAGGTGCGCCGCACCGTGCAGGAGGCCCTGGGCCGCTGCGTGAGCCGCCGCTCGGTGGCCGAACTCTGGCGCGTACCCGTCCTCACCGACACGGCCCGCGCCGCCGCCCTGGCCGCCGGCTTGCAGCGCCTGGCCGTGCGCGGGCTGATGACCCCGGAGGCCGTGCGCCGCACCGTGGGGCTGCTTTCGCAGTTCCTTAACCTGCCCAACGGGCCGCGCCTGGCCGCCGCCACCGCCCTGGCCCGCAGCCGGGGCCTCGACGCCGACCTGGCCCGGCTGGCGCTGCCCGCGCTGCTGCGCCTGGCCGCCAAAGACCGGTATTTTGCCGTGCGAAGCGCCGCCGCCGTGGCCCTGGGCCGCGTGGCGGCGCTGCCGGCCGTGCCGAATACCCAAGACCCAAAAACCAACCATCCGCAACCCGCCGCCCAGGCCGCCCTGGTGCGCCTGGCCACCCACGACGCCGATGCGCGGGTGCGGGTGGTGGCCTTGCGGGCACTTCCTGTCCAGCCCGTGTTTTATGCCGCGAGCCGGGCGGCGGTGTTCGCAGCCCTGGCCGACGCGCGCCCCGGCGTGGCCCTGACCGCCGCCGAGTGGCTGCTGGCCCACGGCCGGGGCGAAACCGGCCCCGCCCTGGCCGCCCGCGCCGACCAGCTGGCCGCCTGGCGGCCCCGCGCCGTGCTGCTGGCCGCCGGCCTGCGCCTGGCCAGCCCCGCGAGCGCGGCCAGCCAAATCGAGGCCCTGCAACGCCGCTACAAAGCCGCCCCCACGGCCTACGAAAAAGGTTTTCTGCTGCAAGCCCTGGGCGAGGCCCCGGCCGCTTTCGGCTTCGTGCGGGTCGAAACCCAGGCCGCCGGGCAGCCGGTGGTGGCCGGCTACGGCCTGGCCGCGCTGCTGGCCATGCGCCGAAACCCGGCCTTTGCCCCCGCCCAGGTGCCGGTGTTTGAGGAAACGCTGCGGCAGGCCCTGGCCGGCGGCGACCTGGCCCAGGTGACGGCCGCCGCCGAAGCCCTGGCCGACACCGCCCTCGCCCCGCGCCCCCAGCCGGCCGACCTCGCCGCCCTGCGCGCCGCCCAAACCCGCCTCGCCCTACCCCGCGACATTGAGGCCTGGCAGGCCCTCCAAACCACGCTCGATAAGCTCGAAAAAAACGCTCGCCCCACGCCTACCCCCAAGGGCACCGCCGCCCAGCACCCGATTGACTGGAAGCTGGTCGAAACCATCGCGCCGGGCCAGCGGGTGCGCCTGCGCACCACCCAGGGGGATGTGCTGGTGGAGCTGCTCGTGAACGAGGCGCCGGGGGCCGTGGGCAGCTTCGTGGCCCTGGCGCGGGCCGGCTTCTACAACGGCCTGGCCTTTCACCGCGTCATCGCCAACTTCGTGGCCCAGGGCGGCGACCCGCGCGGCGACGGCGCCGGCAGCGCCCCCTACACCCTGCGCTCCGAACTGCCCGCGCTGCACTACGGCACGGGCAGCCTCGGCCTGGCCTCGGCCGGCAAGGACACCGAAAGCTGCCAGTTCTTCCTCACCCATGCCCCCACCCCGCACCTGGATGGGCGCTACCCCATCTTCGGCCGCCTGGTGCAGGGCCTGGAGGTGCTGCCCCGCCTGGAGATTGGCGACCGGATTTTGGGGGTGGAGGTGCTGGGGGCGGGGCTGTGAGGGAGGGGCGGCCTACTCCACCGCCAAGCGCTGCGTCCGGGTGCCGCTCCGCACCGCGTACACGCCCGTGGCCAGCCCGACGGGCAGCGTGAGGCGGGCCGGGCCGGCGGCATCGGCCGTGGCACGGGCTACGCTCCGGCCCACCGCAGCAAACATTTCGACCGCATCCCCGGCACGGAGCCCATCCACCGCCACGGCCGCAAGGGCCAGATTGGGGCGATGGTGGATTGGTGGGTTGGTGAGCTAATGAGCGGCACGGCCCGCACGGGCGGGTAGCTGGCCGTGCCGTCGTCGTCCACTTGGAGCCTATTCAACCAAGCGGCGCGGGCGGGCGGCTACTTTGCCAATCCTGGCAAACCGGTTCCCATCCTCGCTGCGCTCCGCTTCAAATACGGCGCTGTTTTTTTCGCTGGCCGTGAATGTCAGCAACTCCGCCAGCAGCAGGGTGCCGGCTCCGGTGAGGTAAAATTCGGAAAAAGACTCGGCCACGTTCACCTGCGCCGTGGACTAACCGGCCTCGCTCACCGCCGTGGCCGGGGCTGGCAGTAGGCGGCGCAGTATCCGGTGGGGCGGGGTTGTGGGTGAGGTCACTGGCGTAGGCTTGCCCGCACTTTCCCCCAAACGCAAAGCGGGTGCCGGCCCCCTGGCCGACACCCGCTCGCAAGCATCCCAAAGCCGCTTACTCCACCACCACGCGCTTGCTCACGATGTGGCCGTCGAGCACCAGGCGCAGCGTGTACACGCCCGTGGCCAAGCCCGTCAGGTCGAGCGTGGTTTCGGGGGTGGGCAGGGCCAGGGTCCGCACGGTTTGGCCCAGGGCGTTGAGCAGCACCGCCGCCGGGGCGGCCCCGGCCGGGCGCAGCACCGTGAGGCGGCCCGTGGTGGGCACGGGGTAGGCCCGCACCTGTGCGGCGAGGGCGGCGGCGGCCGTGGTCAGCGGCGCACCGGCCGGGGTCAGGTTGAGCCAGAAGCGACCGGGGGCCGTGGTGGCGGTGGTGGCGAAGCGGTAGCTGGCACCGGGGGTCAGCACCGTGCGGGTGCCGGTCAGGTTGTCCACGAGTTCGGCGCGGGTGCCGGCGAAGTTGGCCAGCGCGGCGGCCGTGAGGGTGTAGCTGCCGGCGGCGGGCACCTGCACGGCCAGCGGCACCACGGTGGCGGCGGCGAAATCGGCCCGGCCGTCGATGGCCAGCGTTGCGCCGGTGGCCAAGGCGCTGCCCAGGTTCAGGCCCGAGGGGTTGAAGAGCTTGGTGGCATCGAAGGCCGCGTCGGCGCTGGCCGTGGCCCCGGTTTGGGCGTAGAGGTAGAAGTCGTCGGTGCCGCCGGGGCCGGTGAGGGCGAGGCGCAGCAGGGACCGCAGGTCGGCCATGCCGCGCCGCACAGGCACCTGGTCGGCGTAGTCGGTCAGGCGTTGGGCGTTGCGGAAGGTGAGGCTGCCCGTGGCCTGGCCCGGCGTGACGCGCACGAAGAAGCCCTGGCTGCTGCCGATGAAGCTGCTGCTGCCGATGCCGTTCACCGCCGAGCGGTAGCTGCCGCCGTACTGGCTGCTGCTTTCGAAGACGTAGAACGCCGCGTCCACGCCCGGCCGGTCGGCCGACGTGACGAGGTTCCAGTCGATGGGGGCCGGGTAGGGGTTGCCGACCAGGTGCAGGCCCTCGCCGCCCGTGGTACCGAGGGCGCGGGGCAGGGTGCGGGCGTAGTCGCCGGTGCCCAGGGTGCCGGTGAAGTCCACGGTTTCGGTGCCGCGCAGGTTCACGGCGTAGCCGGTGGCGGTGCCCATCGGGGTGGTGGCGGTGGGCGAGAACCAACCCCGGTCGAAGCCCACGTAGGGGCTGGCGGCGGCGGCGAGGCGGCTTTGGTCATACCCAAATACCGTGGGGAAGCCAGCCGCCGGGTGGGCCGTGGCGCGGGTGTTGTAGGCCGCATCGAAGACGGGCGTGAAGGTGGCCGTGGCCAAATCGGCCAGGGCGTTGCCGCGCACGGGGCTGGCGTAGTGACGGTAGCCCAAGCCGGGGTTGGTGGTGGTGAGGTAACGCTGCACGGTGGCGGTGCCGCCCGTCACGAGGCCCGTGCCGCCGTTCACGGCCAGGGCCGTGCCGCTGGCGCTGCTGAGCAGGGTCAGGGGCTGGCCGCCGAGGGCCAGGTTGCCGGTGGTGGGCAGGGCCAGGGTTTGGGCGATGGCCACGGGGGCGGTCAGGGTCACAGCGGTGGGGTTGGCGATGGTCAGGTTCCGCACGGTGGCGGGCAGGCCCGCGCCGGTGGCTTGGGCCACGGTGCCGTTATAGGTATAGGACGCATCGGTCGAGTAAGACCGGGTGCCGCCGACGCGTACCGCGCCGGTGCCGCCGCTGGCAGTAAGGCCGTTGGCATCACAGACCAATAACGTAGCCCCGGCCGCCAGCGTGAAGCTGCCGGTGCCGGTCAGGGCCTGGCAGTTGGTGTCGAGGCTGCCTTCTACCAGCACGGCCCCGTTCGCCGCCACGGCCCCGGCAAGCTGGGCCACGCCGGTGGTGGTGACGGTGATGTTGTGGTAGGCTCCGGCCGCCACGGCCACCGGCATGGCGGTGGTGCCGGTGCTGATGGTCAGGTCGGGCAGGACTGGGGCGTAGGTGAGGGTGTAGGTCGCCACGGCCGCGCTGTTGTTGCCCGCCGCATCCTGGGCCGCGCCGGCCAGCAGGCGCACCGTCACCGGCCCCGCCGCCGTGGGCGTTACGTCGAAGGTGTAGCTGGCCCCGCTGCCGGCCAGGTTGCCGGCCGTGCCGTTGGTCAGCACCACATCCGTCAGGCTGAAGCCCGTCACGGTTTCCGAAAACAGCAGCGCGAAGGGAATGGGTGCCGTGCCCGTGCTGCCCCCGCTGGCCCCGGCCGTCGAGCTGAGGCTGGCCGTGGGGGCCACCGTGTCCACCGTGAAGGTGTTGAAGTTGGAGAAGCCGCTGGTGCTGCCGCCGGCCGTGGCCGTGGCGCTGGCCGTGTGCGGGCCATCGGCCAGGGCCGTGGGCTGCACGAGGCTCCAGGTGCCGCCCGCCGTGGCGATGGTCGTGCCAATGCTGGTGCCATCCACCGTCACCGCAACGGTGCTGCCCGCCGGGCCGGTGCCCGCGTAGGTGGGCGTGGGGTCGTTGGTGAAGCCGCCGTTGGCCGGGGCCGTGAGGACGGGGGCCACCGTGCCGGGCTGGGTGATGGTAAAGCTGCGGGTGATGACGCACAGGTTGGCGTCGGTCACGGTCACGGTGTAGGTACCTGCGCTCAGGCCCGTCACGCCGGGGGTGCCGTCGCCGGCGGGGTTGCCGGGGGTCCAGTTGTAGGTGTAGCCCGCCGTGCCGCCGCTGGCCGTCACCGAGGCCGTGCCGTCGGAGCCGCCGCTGGTGCTCACGTTGGTTTGCGAGCCGCCGCTGATGGCCAGGGCCGCGGCCGGCGCGGTGATGGTGAAGCTGCGCGTGGTGGTGCAAAGGTTCGCGTCCGTCACGGTCACTTGGTAAGTGCCCGCCGCGAGGCCCGACAGCGTACTGCTGCTGGCCGTGCCGCTGCTGGCCGCGAGCGTGGCGGCCGGGGCCGAGGTGCGCCGCCACCCGAAGGTGTAGCCCGCCGTGCCGCCCGTCACGTTCACCACGGCCTGCCCCGTGCTGGCCCCGAAGCAGCCCACGTTGGTCTGGCTGCCGGTGGCGGCCAGGGCGGCGGCCGGGCCGCCCACGGTCACGTTCACGGTGGTCGTCACGTCGGCATCGTCGGTTATCGTCACCGTGTAGGCCCGCGCCGTCAGCCCCGTGCGGTCTTCGCTGACGATGCCGCCGCCCCAATCAAACGTGTAGGGCGCGAGGCCGCCGCTGGGCGTGAGGTTGATGGCCCCGGTGTTGCCGCCGAAACAGGCCACGTTCGTCACCGCCGCCGAGCCACTCAGGGCGGCGGCGGTCGTAAAGGTTTGGCTCGCGCCGTAGGCGGTGCTGGTGGCGTTGATGGCGTAGGCCCGCACCGTGTAGGCGGTGTTGGGCGCGAGGCCCGTCACCGGCTGCCCGAAGGCCCCCGTGCCGCTGCCCATCGCCACTTTGGTGTTGGCGGTGGTGGGCGTGCCGGTGCCCGGCACGTACACCACGCCGCGTTCGGTCACGGCGCTGCCGCCGGTGCCGGTCACGTCGCCGCCCAGGGTGGCGCGGTCGCTGCTGACGAAGGCCGGCGCGTCCGTCGTCAGCACCGGCGGGGCCAGCACCGTGAAGTTGCTGGCGCTGGTGGCCGCGCCGCCGGGCGTGCTCACCACAATAAGGCCGCTGCTGCTGCCCGCCCCCACCACGAAGGTGAGGCCCGTGGCCGTGGGCGTACCCGTGAGGGTGCCCGCCGTGCCATTCACCGTCACGGCCGTGGCCGTGCTCAGGCCGGTGCCGGTCACGGTCACGCTCTGCCCGATGGGGCCGCTGGGGGGCAGGAAGGATGTGATGGTGGGCGGCAGCTGGTTGAAGCGCACGCTCATCGTGCCGGCTCCCTGGTCCTGGTTGGCGGTGAGCAGGTCGAGGTCGCCGTCGCCGTCCACGTCGGCCACGGCCAGGCTCACGGGGCCGCTGCCCACGTTGCCTGAGCCGCTGCCCACGGGCACGTCGGAACCGCCCCCGAAGGTGCCGCTGCCGTTGTTGAGGCGCACGTTCACCTCGCTGTCGTTGTTGTTGGCGGCCAGCAGGTCGAGGTCGCCGTCGCCGTCCACGTCGCCCACGGCCAGGCCGGTGGGGTTGCCCCCCACGGCCACGTCCGAGCCGC
>JANYFQ010000464.1 GCA_025362615.1 Hymenobacter sp.
TGCGCCAGGTGGCCGACGTGGTGCCGGCCTGGCACCTGAGCAACATCGTGCGCCGCAACGGCTTGCGAACTCTCACGGTAAGCAGCGACACCGACTTTGGCCGGGTGGCCGCCCAAATTCTGGCCGACGTGCGGCCCCAGCTTGACGCGCTGAAGCTGCCGGCCGGCACCCACCTCGAATACGGCGGCGACGACGAGTCGGGCCGCGATGCCGCGCCCGCCACAAACATGGCCCTGGGGCTGAGCTTTCTGCTGATTTTTCTGACGCTGCTCCTGCAATTCCGCCACATGGGCCGGGCGCTGATTGTGCTTTCCACGTTCTTCCTGAGCTTGCCGGGGGCCATGTTTGGCCTCTGGATAACGGGCAACCCGCTAGGCATGACGGCTTTCCTGGGCATCAACAGCCTGCTGGGCATCGTGGTCCGCAACGGCATCATCCTGGTGGATTACGCCGACGAACTGGTGCGCGAGCACGGCTATAGCGTCAAAGACGCGGCCATTGCTTCGGCCCACCGCCGGATGCGGCCCATCTTCCTCACCTCGTCGGCCGCCGCCGTGGGGGTCATTCCGATGATTTTGAGCAAGTCGCCGCTGTGGTCGCCGTTGAGCAGCGTGATTGCCTTCGGCATCATGGTGGCGATGGTGATGACCCTGTTCGTGGTGCCCGTGCTCTATTATATGGCGCTGAAAGGCAAGCCGCAAGCGGCCCCGGCCGAAACCCGCGACGACGACCAGCCCGCGCTGGCTTTGGTAGCCAACTAATTGTATGGGTGGGGCTTGCCCCCGCCCTTACACCGCTCCGGTTCCCGCTCTTTCCCGAAACACTTACGGACCCCCACCCGGTCCAAATTTTCACCCCCATGAAAGCTGTATTTTGTGTGGGCCTGGGACTGCTGTCCCACGGCCTCTGGGCGCAAGCCTTGCCCAATGCTACCCCCGCTGTCCCCGTCCCGCTGACGCTGGCCGAGTGCCGAACCCTGGCCCTGGGCCAGAACCAGCGCCTCACGGCCGCCGGCCGCCGGCAACTGGCGGCCGAGGCCGCCCGCGCAGCCGCCAAAACCAACCGCCTGCCCAAGCTCGATTTCAGCAGCACCGGCTACTACGTGCGCGGCCTGGGCAGCACCCTGAACACGCAGGGCATCACGGCCGGTGTCGGCCTCAACCAGCCCATCTACTCCGGCGGGCGCATCCGCACCCAAACGGCCCTCGCGGGCCTCACGGCCCAGGCCGCCGCCGAGGACGTGCAGGCCACCCGCCAGCAACTGGTAGCCGAAACCGACCGGACCTACTGGCAAACCGTGGCCCTGGCCGACCGGGCGAAGCTGGCCGAAGGCGACCGCGCCCAACTGCAAGGGCTGGTGCGCGACCTCGACAACAAGCTCCGGGCGGGCTTGGGCTACAAGGCCGACCTGCTCCGTGCCCAGGTGCAGTTGCGCGGTGCCGAAGTGCGCCTGCTCCGCACCCGCGACGACCAGCGCCAAAGCTTGCTGGTGCTGCGCCAGCTCATCGGCCGCCCGGCCACGGACTCGCTGCGGCTGGCCGAATCCATCGAGGGCGCGTTTCCGGCCCTCGGCCCGGCCGATTACGCCGGGCGGGCGCTGGCCCAGCGGCCCGACCTGCGCCGGTTGAACCTGGCCAACCAAGCCGATTCGCTGCAAATCGAGGTGGCCCGCAGTGCCCGCCGGCCGCAAGTAAATGCCAGCGTGAATGCGCTGTACTTGCAGCAAAAACCCGGTTTCCTGCTGCCCGACCGCAATTACGCGCCCGCCTACGCCCTGGTGAGCGTGAGCGTGCCGCTGGTGCATTGGAAGGAGAACAGGCTGCTGGAAACCCAGCGCCGTTACCAAACCCAGGCCAGCCAGGCCGACCTGACCGAAGCCCGTCAGCAAGTGGAACTGGAAGTGAGCCGCGACCTGCTGGCCCTCAACCAGGCCGCCCGGCGCATCGAGCTGCAACGCCTTTCGGTGACGCAGGCCCAGGAAAACCTGCGCCTCAACGACAACCGCTACCGGGCCGGCCTGCTCTCGCTCGTCGATTTGCTCGAAGCCCAGACCCTGAGCCAGCGGGCCGCTGCCGACCTGGTGGATGCCCAAGCCGAGTACCGCATCGCCGAAGCGGCCCTGACGCGGGCCACCGGGGCGCGGCAATAGGGCGGGCCTTCGTTCTCATTCCTTTGGAAGGCCGACCAAGCAGGTAGCTCATTGGCACGGCTGCCCAGGTCGGAAACGGGTGGCGCTTTCACGATTTGAGGACGTTTCTAACCCATGTCTTGAACCCCGTTGGGGTTCAAGGGAGTACCGAGAAAGTAAAGCCTATAGGTGTAAGGGTAGACCCCGTTCCTATATCAACTTAAAAATTACTTTGAAGCGCTGATGCCTGGCCTCACGGCAGTGAGTCGTTAGCTACAAACCAACGGTCATTTTTGGACTGATAAAAACATTTCGGGCGGGTAGTTGGTGATGCCATGCGGGGCGGTGCCCAATGGAAAATCATAAGAAATTACACAATTTTATATTTGCACAACTTTCGTAATCTTTCCAAATCTTGATTAAAAGCAATTTATAAACACCAATCAAAAATTTCCAAACCCAAACAATTTCCAAAATTTTCTTTCCTATCCAAACATAAAGTATGAAGCACACCCTACTATTGAGCTTTTGGCTGATAATCCTCGGCAGCCCGCTGGCTTGGGCGCAGGGCCGAAAAGTGAGCGGCACCGTGGGCACGAATGATGGCACCGGGGGCTTCCCCGGGGCGACGGTGCTGGTGAAGGGCACGGGCACGGCCACCGCTACCGATGCCAAAGGGGCGTACAGCCTGGACGTGCCGGCGGCGGGCACGACGCTGGTTTTTTCGGCCGTGGGGATGCAGACCATTGAGGAAACCATCGGGGAGCGCACGACGATTGACGTGCAGTTCCGGGCCGATGTGAAGCAGTTGAACGAGGTCGTTATCACGGCCATTGGCACCAAGACCAGGCGCGACCGGTTTGCCTCGTCCGTGACGACGCTGGACGGGGTGGCAGTGGCCAAATCGGGCGAAACGAGCTTGCTCACGGGCCTGAGCGGCAAGGCTTCGGGGGTGCTGATAACCCGCAACGGCGGCGACCCCGGCGCGGGGGCTTACATTCAGATTCGGGGGCAGAACACCATCAACGGCAACATTCAGCCGCTGTTTATCGTGGACGGGGTGCCGGTGAGCAACGCCAGCGACAACCTCGGCACGGGCACGGCCAGCGGCAACGGCATCGTGCAGCAGTCGCGCATCAACGACATCAATCCCGAAGACATCGAGCGCATGGAAGTGCTGAAAGGTGCTTCGGCGGCGGCGCTGTGGGGGACGCGGGCGGCTAACGGCGTGGTTATCATCACGACCAAGAAAGGGCAGGACACCAAGGGCAAGGTCAGTGTCACCGTCAAATCGACGGTTTCGTTTGACCGGGTGAACAAGATGCCGCCCTTGCAGCGCAGCTACGGGCAGGGGTCGGGCGGCCTCTACTTGCAGGGCAACCGCAACAGCTTCGGCGACCGGATTGCCGACCGCCCGGGCGGGCCGGATACCTACATCAGCACCCCCGGCGCACCGGGCTACCAGGGCGTACTCGCGCTGGCCGACGGCAGCCGCCGCTACGCCATTGCGCCGGGCACGGCGGCCAACCCGCACGGCGGCAAAAACGCCCGCGACACCTACGACCACACCCAGGACGTGTTTCAGACCGGCCATTTCCTGGATAACAGCATCAGCCTGAGCGGGGGCAACGAGCGGACGAACTTCCTGGTGAGCTACGCCAACCTGACCCAGGAAGGCGTGATTAAGGCCTTCAGCGACTACCAGCGCCACAACGCCCGCGTGAACGTGGCCAGCCAGGCCACCGACTGGCTGCGGGTGGCGGCCAACATGGGCTACACCAAAATAGGGTCGTCAAGGGTGCAGGAAGGCGACAACGCCGATGGCGTGATGCTGAGCAGCTTACGAACCCCTTCGGATTACGACAACTCGGCCTACACCGGCACTTTTACCAACCCGGCCGGGCAGGTGTTCCCGAATGCCCACGCCTCGTACCGCAACCCGCTGGGCCGCGATTTGAGCACGATTTACCCGAACCCGGTCTGGAACATCAACAACAACCGCAACACGAGCGACGTGGACCGCCTCATCGGCAGCCTGGAGCTGGGCCTGACCCCGGCTTCGTGGCTGAGCATCACGGGCCGCACCGGGATTGATAATTTTACCGACAACCGCCTGGAACGGTTTGGGCGCACGTCGGGCAATTTCCAGAACGGCTTTTTGTCGAAGAACTGGATTGCGGAGCGGCAGTTTAACACCGACGCTTTTGCCACGGCCACCACGACGCTGAGTCCCAACTTTGGCGGGTCGTTGCTGCTGGGCGTGAACTACAACAGCCGCCGCCGCGCCACCCTGGGCGGGGCCATCAGCAACCTGATTGTGCCCACCGCGCCCGACATTCTGACCAATGCGCTCAACTCCAACCTCTCGGCCGGCAATTATAACTCCCTGATTCGCACCTACGCCTACTACGCGCAGGCCGAAGTGCAGGCTTATGACATGCTGTTTCTGACCCTGACCGGGCGCAGCGAAAGCGCTTCTACTTTTGGGGCCAACGCCAGCAGCAGCTTCTTCTTTCCGTCGGCGGCCCTTGCCTGGCAGTTCAGCAAGGTGGGCGGGCTGGCCGGCAGCCCAGCCCTGAGCTTCGGCAAGCTGCGCCTGACCTGGGGGCAGGTGGGCATTCAGCCGCAGCCGTACCAGAACTTTACGACCTTCGGGCCTGGTGCTTACAATGATATGTTTACGCGGGGGCTGAATGCGGCCAGTCCGCTCTACGGCGGGGGCTACGTGCGCGGCACCACGGCCGGCAACGACGACCTGCGCCCGGAGCGCAAAACCGAGGCCGAAGTGGGGCTGGATTTGCGCTTTTTCCGCAACCGCGTCAGCTTCTCGGCCACGGCGTACAGCAACCGCACGAAGGACGTGATACTGTCGCTGAGCGTGCCCAACGAAACCGGCTTCGCCATCCGCAACACCAACGCGGCGGAGCTGGCCAACAAGGGTTTGGAGCTGGATGCCGGGGCCGACCTCGTGCGGCGCGGGGACTTTAGCTGGAACCTGACCGGCAACTTCTCGCTGAACCGCAACGAGGTGGTGTCGCTGGCCGGGGCCTCGGTGTACATCCTGCCCGACAGCTATATGCAAAACGCCTCGCTGATTCCGGGGCAGCCGTTCGGCATCTTCAACTCGACTGATTTTCTGAAGGACGACGCGGGCAAGTACATCCTCGATGCCAACGGCTTTCCGCAGGGTGGTATTAGCAACGAAATCATCGGCAACCCCAACCCGAAGTGGCGGGGCGGGCTGGGCAGCACCTTCGCCTACAAGGGGTTGTCGCTCTACGTGCTGTTTGACCGGGTGGC
>JANYFQ010000473.1 GCA_025362615.1 Hymenobacter sp.
GCCACAGTTTAGCGCGCAGCGCGTAACTGTGCGCCATGACGTTGGGCAAGTTTGCAACTTGCCGGTTAGGTCGGAATCGTATGGTGAGTCGCCCTGGGACGCAAGTTGCAAACTTGCTCAATTGGTTGGCACACAGTTACACGCTACGCGCTAAACTGTGGCCAGCGGCTGCTACCCAAAAGGTCGGATTGCAGTAAACTGACAGCCCGCGCACGATTATTCAAGCAAAAAACCCGAACCCACCAACCAGCCAACCATGCCTGGTCTATCCGTTCTTATTCCGGTATTTAACCGGGCCGTAGCGCCGTTGGTGGCGGCGTTGCTGGCCCAGCAGGCCGACTGGCCGGGCACGGTAGAAATTGTGCTGCTTGACGACGGGTCGGCGGCCGAAAGGCGGGTGCAAAACCAGCCACTGGCGCAGTTGCCCGGCGTGGCATACGCCGAATTGCCGCACAATGTGGGCCGTACGGCCGTTCGCAACGCACTAGCGGCCAAGGCTCAATACGAATGGCTGCTGCTGCTCGACAACGACAGCCTGCTGCCCGACCACCGGTTTCTGGCCCGCTACGCCGCTGCTGCCGGCACGGCCGAGGTGCTCATCGGTGGCACGGCCTACGCGGCTGCGCCGCCCGCCGACCCCGCCCTGCTGCTGCGCTGGCGCTACGGCCGCGCCCGCGAGATGCGCCCCGCTGCCGCCCGCCAAACAGCCCCTTACGCGCAGCTCACCATCAACAACGCCCTGTTGCGGGCCGACATCCTGCGTCGCTTCCCCCTCGATGAGCGCCTGACCGGCTACGGCCACGAAGACACCCTTTTTGGCCAGCAGCTAGCCGCCGCCGCCGTCCCCCTGCGCCACCTCGACAATCCCGTGCTGCACGACGGCCTGGAGCCGGCAGCGGTGTTCCTCGACAAAAGTCGGCAAGCGGTTCAAAATCTGGCCTACGTGCTCCAACAAGATGGTTTGGGCACCGATTCGCGCCTGGTGCAAACGGCGCTGCGGCTGAAAAAAACGGGTGCAGCCGGTGCTGCACGGCGGGTTTTGGCCGCCACCGAGCCGGCCCTGCGGCGCAATTTGCTGGGGGCCAACCCGGCGCTGCGGGCGTTGGATTTGCTGAAATTATATTGGCTGTTGTCGGAACTACGTTAGGGTCCGCCAGCCTGCGCCGCCCGTACTTTTACCGCAAAAACTGCCCTTGACACCCCCTTTCCCCCCCATTCAGCTCCTCGACCTCGCCGCTGAGCACACGGCCTTGCAACCGGCCCTCAACGCCGCCATGCAGCAGGTGCTGGACACTGCCGCATTCATTCAAGGGCCTGACGTGCAGCTTTTTGCCGACGAGCTGGGCCAGTACCTCGGCGGCACTCACGTAGTGCCCTGCGCCAACGGCACCGACGCCCTCAGCCTCGCGCTCATGAGCCTGGATTTGCCTGCCGGGACCGAAGTCATCGTGCCCGCCTTCACCTACATTGCCACGCTGGAGGCGGCGGCGCTGCTGGGGCTGCGCCCGGTGCTGGCCGATGTGCTGCCCGGCACCTTCAACCTCGACCCGGCGGCCGTGGCGGCGGCCCTCACCTCCCGCACCGGGGCCGTGGTAGCGGTCCATTTGTTCGGGCAATGTGCCGATTTAGAAGAGTTGAGTAGGTTGTGTGCCCGTGCCAACGTAGCCCTCATTGAAGACAATGCCCAGGCGCTGGGGGCCGTCTTCACCTTTGCCGACGGTCGCACGGCTTACGCCGGCGCGGTGGGCGACGTGGGCACTACCTCGTTTTTCCCGTCCAAAAACCTGGGCTGCCTCGGCGATGGCGGGGCCTTGCTTTGCGCCGACCCGGCCCGCGCCGCCCTGCTGCGCCAACTCGCCAACCACGGCCAAAGCCGCAAGTACCACCACCAGCGCATCGGCCTCAACTCGCGCCTCGACACCCTGCAAGCCGCCCTGCTGCGCGTGAAACTGCCGCACCTGCCCGTCAAAACCGCCGCCCGTCAGGCCGTGGCCGCCCGCTACGATGCGGCCCTGGCCGCCGTGCCCGGCCTCGCCACACCGGCCCGCGACCCGCGCTCGACCCACGTTTTTCACCAGTACACCCTCACCCTGAGCGACTTCGCCCGCCGCGATGCCTTGCAAGCGCACCTGCGCCAGCACGGCATCCCGACCATGATATATTACCCGCTGCCCGTGCATAAGCAGCCGGCCTATGCCTATCTGGGCTACCGTGCGGGCGATTTTCCGGTGGCCGAGCGGCTGTGCGCGGCCGTGCTGTCGTTGCCCATGCACCCGCTGCTGACGGCGGACCAGGTAGATTTTGTGGGGGAGGTTGCTAGGCAGTGGATGGAGAAAAACAGCTAATTTTGTTCACCATGAGTGAACTCGCTTTTAGCTGTGTTTAATATTATCTCCCGGCCTACGCTCTTGGCGTATTGCCGGCTTCACCCGGCGGCGGCCGTGGCGCTTCAGCAGTGGTACGTTGAGTTGTACAACCACGACTTTGCCAGCCTCAACGACCTGAAAGCAACGTACGCCTCGGTCAGTTTGGTTGGCGACCACCGCGTGGTTTTTAACATCATGGGCAATAAATACAGACTCATCGTGCGCTGTTTGTTTGCGTTCAAAACCATTCAAATCAAGTGGTTCGGCACCCACAGCGAGTACGATAAAATCGACGTGGCCACTGTCAAATTCCGCACTTTATGAAACTCCGACCGCTGAAAACCGCGCCACAATACGAGGCGTTGATGGCTTGGCTCGATGAGCAATTTGACCGCAACGTGACGCCCGATAGTGCTGTCGGCGAGCAGGTGCAAGTGG